>VGAU01000018.1 GCA_016870675.1 Actinomycetota bacterium
CCTGTTATCTTAGTAGTTAATGAATATATAGATGTCTCATTATTGAAAGATATATTTTTCATAGCCAGGTGTAATTTATATTATAATTAATATTATTGATTGCAATTATTAATGCAATTTTGGATATAATATAAAATATTTAACTATTTAAGGAATGTATAAACTATTAAAGAGGAGGTTTTTTAATGGCGACAAATTCAATTGGAATAAACGTAGACTCACAGAAAATTATTGAAAACTTTAAAGTTAACTGGATAACAATAGCAATAGTCGTGCTTGCAGTTTTGATTATTATTTTAATAGTCAGAGCTGTTTCCAGAAGATTGAGAGCACTTATAGAAAAGAAAATTGGCAAGGAGAAAATTGAGATCAAAAAAAGGACTTTTACATTCAACAGTGTGCTTTCAAATCTGATTATTGTTCTCAGCGTTTTTATAGGGATACTGATAATAGCTGAGCAGATCGGAATAAGCATTTTACCTATTATTACTGGTGCGGGCATTATTGGAATAATTTTCGGGCTCGGAGCGCAGAGCCTGATCAAAGATTTGATAAACGGGTCTTTCATACTGTTTGAACAGTGGTATCAGGTCAACGATATTATTACTGTGGGTGTTATATCGGGTACTGTTGAAAGATTCAGTTTAAGGACTACAGTTGTTCGGGATTTGGAAGGAGTTTTACACTACATCCCCAATTCTGAAATCAAGGTTTTGAGCAACAAGACAACCGAGTGGGCACGTGCGGTTGTTGATGTTGGTGTTCATTACAAGGAAAGCACTGATAAAGTTGTAGAAGTATTAAACCTGGTTTTTGATGAAATAATGACGGATGCAAAGTATGGACCATGTATCATTGAAAGGCCTGAAATCCTTGGTGATGGGGGAGTAAGTGAGCTTGGTGATTCTGCAGTTGTATTCAAGATAATATGCAAGGTAAAACCATCCAATCAGTGGACAATAGCAAGGCAGTTAAGGAAAAGAATAAAAGACAAATTTGATGAAGTTGGTATTGAGATACCATACCCGTGCAGAAATTTGTATATGAGAAATGATGGTTAATGTTTTCTTATCCTTTTTCCTTAATCTATTTATCCCAAGTCTTTGAGATTTATAAGTTGTTTAAATTAAAGTTCTATCGGAGTACTAGATATAATACTTATTAAAATCTTAACCACATCTTTCGAATATTTTTAGTTTATAACTCGGCAGCTGTCACAATCAATAAAGCTAAATCTCACTAACTTTGATTATTAATAATTGTTCATAGAATAGTAGTATAATGTAATAAATATAAATATTTCATAATTTTAAAAAGAGGAAAAAATATGAGCAAGTATTTGATTGAAGTTAATTGTTAAAACAGGGAAAAGAAATGAAAACTTCTTTTTCTGATGGAGAACAGGAACTAGCTGGAGAAGCCCTAAACGAACTACAGAGCAGAAGGCTAGAAGCCCCTTCCCTGGAGAATTTTTTAAGGACAAGTTTTAGAAGATTATTAACAAGAGAGAAAGAGCTTGTACTTGAAGCCAGAATTCCTTCACTTGAAGAATTAAATGAGAAGTTTGAGGATATTAAGGAATTCGGGCTTTATCTTCATATTCCTTTTTGTGAACAAATATGTCCTTACTGCCCTTATAACAAAGAGATTTATAAGCCTGAAACAGCGCAAGTCTATACCAATGCCGTCAAAAGGGAAATTGACTTCTATTCTGACGTGGTTGGTGATAAGCCTGTTACTTCCTTTTATATTGGTGGAGGAACCCCTACAACAATGTTGTATAGTGGCATTGAAGAGATACTGGATCATATCTTTGATATCTTTAATATGCAATGTGAGATTCACATGGAAAGCCATCCTAATCATTTAACATCAGAAAATCTCAATGCTATTATTGATATGGGTGTTAAGCATCTTAGTATGGGAGTGGAGGCACTACAAGATAAACATTTAAAGACACTGGGTAGACCATATACAGTAGAAAAAGCAAAGGCTGCAGTAGAACATGCTGTTAACATGGACTTTGAATGTGTCAATGTAGACTTAATGTTTGCATTGCCAAACCAAACTTATAACGAGGTAGAGCAAGCAGGTCAAGCTTTGGTTGATATGGGTGTTGATCAAATAGCAGCTTACCCGCTCTTTAGATTCCCATATACTAAAATGGGGGGAAATTCTCAAGTAGGCAATTACAATATATCTACAGTATTTAAAAGACGAAAAATGCTTAGAATCTTAGAGAATATTTTTTATGATGCTGGCTTTGAGAGAACTTCTGTCTGGGCATTCACAAAAAAAGAAGTTCCAAAATACTGCTCTGTAACAGTACCTCTTTATGTTGGTCTTGGTGCCAGTGGTGGAACATATCTAAAGGATATTTTTTATCTAAATACTTTCAATGTTTCTGAATATATCAGTGCGATTGAGAATGAAACGATGCCAATTGCCTTATCACTTAATCTCTCAGAAAGTATGCAGATGGCATGGTGGTTTTACTGGAGAGTCTATGAGACTAGATTTAGAAGAAGTGATTTCAGGGGAAGGTTTAGGAGAGAGTTTGATGAGGTCTATGGAAAATACATAAACCCACTGTCTTCCTTTGGATTCTTAAAAGATGATGGAGACCGAATAGTTCTTACGGATAGAGGGGCATATTGGCTACATGCAATTGAGGATCTATTTTCAATAAATTATATAAGTAAATTATGGGGGACTTCAAAGCAAGAGCCCTGGCCTAAAAGGGTAGATCTGTAACAGATTTAGAAAGATGAAAAATATAATCTATGGAATCAAATATGTAATTGATAATCAAATCTTAAAAAAACACACCCCTCTTATTGCCGGGTTAGCTATAACCAACAAATGTAATTTACGATGCCAACATTGCAGAGTAACCGAACGCGAGACAGAAGATATGAGATTTGAAGAAATAATTTCTATACTTGATTCATTTTACAAAGAAGGAGGTCGTACTGTCTATATTGAAGGTGGCGAACCGTTTATTTGGCATGACAAACAACATAGTCTTGAAGATATTGTTGAATATGCTCATAAAAAAAGATTTCATGCGGTTGTTATTTATACAAATGGCACAATCCCAATAGAAACATCAGCTGATACTGTTTTTATTAGTGTTGATGGACTCAGGAAAACTCACGATCTCATACGTGGGAAAACATTTGATAGAATAATGAGAAATATTCACCAGTCAGAGCATCCTTCTCTTTATGTGAATTTTACAATTAATAATCATAACAAAGATGAAATAGAAGCATTTTGTGAACATGTAGATAGAATAGATCAGATACGCGGTATATTTTTTTATTTTCATACACCCTATTATGGATATGATGATTTATATATAGAAGCTCCCGAAAGAAATGAAATTTTACTCAGGTTATTAGAATTTAAAAAGAAATACAAAATATTAAACTCACGGGCAGGTATAAAATCAGCAATAAAAAATGATTGGAAGCGACCTTTAGATATTTGTCGTGTTTATGAAAACGAGGATGTGTATGAATGTTGCAGATTTTCTGGAGATGCCGAACTATGTAAAAATTGTGGATATTTGAGTTATGCTGAAATAGATCAGACATTAAAATTAAAGCCATCAGCTATTTTCAATGCATTAAAATATTTTTAATTCCAATTTAAAGGAGCAATTCTCCAGGGAAACTGCACCCTATTGTTTTTAGGACTTTTAGATGATTAATATTAAATTTTTAGTTTATAACTTGGCTTATAGATTAAATCTGCAAAGATTAATTAATATTATGCATTATTATGTTTTTCCGGAGATAGATATCATTGACATGATTAAAGTGTTAATTTATATTTTAGATTAAGTATTTAGTAGTTAAAATATTTTAGAAAAATTTTCAATTTAAAATTATTACTTGATAATATTAAGTATGAAAATCTATAATGCGATAATATCAAGAAGAACCATCAGGAAATTCCAGCAAAAACCCATAAAATTATCAATTTTAAAAAGAATAGTTAATGCCGGAAGACTGGCACCATCCGCAGGGAACCTGCAGCCATTGGAATATTTTATTGCTGTAAATGATTCTTTAAGGGAGAAAATTTTTCCTAATTTAAGATGGGCAGCTTATATTGCACCTGAAGGAAATCCTAAGAACAATGAAAGACCGATGGCATATATAATAATTCTGGTCAATAAAGAAATTTCTTTCGGTTCATTTTTTAAGTATGATGTAGGAGCCAGCGCTGAAAATATTACCCTGGCATCTCTGGAAGAAGGAATTGGCTGCTGCTGGATAGGGTCTTTTAATAGAAAAAAGATTGAAAATATATTAAAAATTCCTGAGCAGTACAGCGCTGATCTGGTTTTAGCACTGGGATACTCACTGGAAAATCCGGAATATTACGACATAGAAAAAGGTAAATCCATTAAATATCACAAGGATACTTCAGGTGTACTGCATCTGCCAAAAAGAAAGCTGGATGATATAGTCCATATTGACTGCTTTTAAGAGCAGACTTTATTTTATCTCCCTGGTTAATGGTACAAATGCCACAGCGCTAATACTAGTGGTTATTACTTCTCCATTTTTTTTCTCCACTTTCCACAGAACCTGATTCCAGCCAGGAGGACCTACGGGAATTACCATAATTCCTCCATTCGCAAGCTGTTCTACTAAGGGTTGGGGGATATGATCCGGGGCAGCAGTTACAATAATGCGGTCAAAAGGGGCATATTCTTCCCAGCCGTAATAACCATCATGATTGCTGGTTTTTACATTGGGGTATTTGGATAGAATTATATTTGATTTCTGGTGAAGATAGGGAATTATCTCCACTGTATATACCTCGTCTACAATTTCAGCCAGTACAGCTGCCTGATAACCAGAGCCAGTGCCAATTTCTAAAACTCTTTCATCTCCAGTAAGCTCCAGGTTTTCGGTCATCAGGGCTACGATATACGGCTGGGATATTGTCTGCCCCATTCCTATTGGAAGAGGGCGGTCTGCATAGGCAGAGTCTTTTAAACTTTCATCTACAAATTCATGGCGGGGAACTTTTTTCATAGTCTCAATAACTTTTTTATCAGTTATGCCCCTGGCAATTATCTGATAATCAACCATGTCATTTCTAGATTCAGTATATTTGTCTGTTTCATCAGTATTTTTTTCAATATTATTACAGCTAATCAAGCTTAAATTTGCCAGAAAAGCGACCAATGTAATCAAAATTGTAGCTGTAAAGATTATTTGATTTTTTCTAAATTTTTTGAACATTTTTATTCTAAAAAAAGTTTGGTTTAAATAATATTATATCATTTTAAAATTAATAGTCAGGTCGGTTGTTATGTTGTATTATGTGGTTGAAGGTATAATATGTAAAGATAACCATGAAAATTAAGAAAGATAAAAATCTCTTTTTGATTTCTGGGACTGCAGCATATGTCTTTTTACTGGTAGCCACCCTGCTATGGGCTTACTGGGGAGTGGGAGAAGTCTTTCATGAGGGATGGTACTCACCCTATACTCATATTATATTTTACTTCATACCCTTTTTAGTTCTATTTGGAACTATTGCTTTGTGCATATATTTCCCACTCGTAGGTGGGATTGCGATTGTGGCAGGTGGAATATTATGTCTTGTGCTGATTATTATAAGATCCATGCAGCAACATATAAATCTACTCCCATCTTTCTGGATGATCGCGGCAATAGTTATAATTCCCGGTCTACTTTTTATTTCAGATTATATTTTAAAGAAAAAACGAAAATACAGAGAACCTGGAAAAGCTATATTTAAAAACCGGTGGAAACTGGTGGCAGCTATCGGGCTGTCCCTTATATTAATTATCGGAGTAGGAACTCCACTTCTTATAAGGAATCTTGGAAGGTTACCTCTTGATAGTTATGATGAAGTAACTGTAGAGGGTAATGGTATTACCCTTACTCTGGCAGGAGATGGGTCTGGCTGGTATTATTCAAATACAAGTCCTATATTATTTAGGGGCAAGGAATACCAGGCATTTTCCTGGAATGAGATTGCCCTGTTTGGAAAAGATCCTGTTGGTTTTGAGGGTAAAAGGTATGGTCCTGATTATGATAACACTAAGGAATCCATTTATTATGCCACTCAGGAGGATTTTGAAAAGTATAATATGTTCCGCTATTTAGACTGCAGGGGAGACAAACTAACAGATAAGATAAAGGATTGCTGGAGGCTTCCTGCAGCAGAAGAATATGTAATGCTCTTTATGTACAGAGGCGGAAATTGCGGTGGTTATTTTAATGAGAAAGAAGGTAAGGCATATTATAGCAAGACTCCTGATAAGGAGGGACCGATATGGGCTCCTGATAAGATGGTTATATATTACTGGACATCCACAAGTTTTAATGACGAATATGCATATGATATTACCTATTCCGGAGAGGTCAGAGAAATTTCTAAGATAACCACACAGGATTATAGAGGCTGGAGAGCTGTAAGAGTTGAGGAGTAAAGTTGTTTTAGCAGAAGTTGGTATTGAAAGAGTTCATTTATTATTCTGGAAGATGAAAATACAAAGCCGGGAATCTTTGCATATCTGATCTTCAAGTTTAAAATTTATATTGTACCCAAATTCCTTTGTCCGTAACCTGTATCTAGTACTACATATCCTGTTTCCTACTTTTTTGGAGATTTAAGACTGGTTGGATTTTTAACAATCTATCATGTGGATTAAAATTTATTTCTAGTCTTATAAGAAATCATTTTAGGTATTTATAAAAAAGATGATGAACATTTATAGAGGGAAATGGAATAAAAAAAGAACTACAAAGTATAATTTTGTATAATTTTAAAAAAGATATATATTTTTTATAAATACCTTGCAATGTATAATACCTTGTGTTAATATATAGTGATAAAAATAATAGAGAGGATGTGAGATTATGAATATACAGTTTAAAAAAGGAGTCCTGGAATTATGTGCCCTGACGCTTCTGGCCAAGAAAAACCGGTACGGCTATGAGCTTGTAAATGAAATCTCTAAAAATATTTCTATTTCAGAAGGGACTATTTACCCGCTACTGAGGCGCCTGAAGAATGATGGGTATGTTACTACTTACCTTGAGGAGTCAAAAGAAGGAGCTCCCAGAAAGTACTACCAGTTAACTGAAACTGGGAAAAAGATGGAAAAGGAGCTTAGGGAAGAGTGGCTAATATTTGTTAAAAAAGTAAATAGTTTTTTAAAAGGTGGTGTGAAAAATGAATAAAAAAGACTTTATGAACAGGTTGTCATCATATCTTGGGGGAATTTCCGGAGGGGACAGGGAGGATGTAATAAGTGATTTTGAAGAACATTTTAAGGAGGGATTAGCAGAAGGAAGAACTGAAGAAGATATCGCTGATTCCCTTGGTGACCCAAAGACTCTGGCAAATCAGATGAAAGCAAGCATACTGGTGAGTGAGGCAGAAAAAACCACATCTGCAGTAAATATAACCAGGGCAGTTTTTGCCACTCTCGGACTGGGATTTTTTAATCTTGTATTTATACTGGGACCCTTTATTGCTATTGCCGCAGTGCTGATATCCTTATTTGCTACAGCAATTAGTATTACAGCATCTGGAATTACTGTATTTTTAACTGCAATTTTTGGACCGATGTTTCCTCAGTATTTTACAGGTTTAGTTAATCCGGCTGCAGCTATATTTGGATCAATTGGATTAACCTGTTTTGGTATCTTGTTTTTTGTAGGTGATATATATCTGGCAAAATGGTTATACAGGTTGTTTGTGAGATATATAAAATTTAATTTGAGAATCATAACTGGAAAGGAGTAAAAAGATGAAGTTCAATGTAAAAAAATTTGTTATATGGCTTGCTATTATTATGTTCGCGTCTTTTGCCATTGCTGCTATCGTCCTGGTGATAACCGGGGATTTCTCTATAGCAAGGGAACAGATTGATGAATCTAAAACTTTCGATGTCCAGGGGGTCAATGAAATTTATATAGACACGGTAAGTACAGATATTAATATTATCCCCACTGACAAAGAAGAGATTGAAGTACATTTTTATGGCGAGGTTTCTACAAATATAAAAAGGGTTATACCATCTCTTGTTGCCTACAAGTCTGGTGATGAGCTGTGTATAGAGATTGTTTACCCAAAAACGTTTTTTATTGGATTTAATATACAGAGAACCAATCTGGATGTATACATCCCGGAGGATTCCATAGAAGTCTTAAAAATAGCCACAGTATCGGCTGATACCGGTGTAAGTGATTTGAAGGTGGATAAGTTTAGTTTAAATGCTGTGTCTGGAGATTTTAAAGGAGAATCTTTATTTGCCGGAGATTTAAAGATTGCTTCAATCTCAGGGGATACTAGTCTAAAAGAGTATACGGGAGATATAGATGCTAATAATGTATCGGGAGATGTGGTACTGGAGGATGGAAGCCAGAATGATAATATTAAGATAGTTACAATTTCTGGTGAGGTTTATATAGAACAGGAAGATTCAAGTAATATGAATATCAGAACCATATCTGGTGGAGTCGAGATTAATCTTTCTGAAGATGCCCAGTTTTATCTCAAAGCAACAACTACATCGGGTAATATCGAAACCAGATTTCCAATTAAGATGATCTCTTCTGGAAGGAGAGATCTTGAAGGTATAGTTGGAAGTGATGAAAAAGAAATTAATGTCAGCACTATTTCAGGGGATATTGATGTAGATTATTAAACAGCCTGGCAGGGTTAAAAAATATTTAATAAAAGGAGAGAGAGATGATAAGAGTAAGTAAAAAAAGTCAGATTAAAAAAATAATCAAGGTGGCACTAATAGTTACTGTGATAAGTGTTTTGGCTATCTTTACTGCTTCCTGTAAATGGACTATAGGTTTGGTCAGGGGATCTGGAGACATTAAGACTGAAGAAAGAGATGTATCAGGTTTTGATGAGGTATATCTTTCAGGAATTGGGAATTTAATTATCGCTCAGGGAGATGAGGAATCATTGGTAATTGAAGCTGACGATAATATAATTCCACTGATTAAGACAGATGTTTTTGGAAACAAGTTAAATATTAGTTTCAGGAGAGGCTATAATTTCATACCTACAGTAAAAATAAAGTATTACCTGACAGTAATAGACCTGGACAAGATTTCCTTAAGCGGAGCCGGAGATATTGATTGCGATAATTTCAGCACCGACAGGTTAGAATTTGAGATCAGCGGTGCTGGAGATATAGATTTTAATATTAATGCTGAAAGTGTTGAAACCACTTCATCAGGAGCTGGAGATATTAATTTAGCCGGGAAAGTTGATAGCCAGGAGATAGATATAAGTGGAGTGGGAAAATACGATGCCGAAGAACTTGAAAGTAGAGAATGCAGTATTAGTCTTTCAGGAGCAGGAAGTGCCACAGTAAATGTTAGTGAAGAACTTGATATCAGCATTAGCGGAGTGGGGAATGTTTATTATGCTGGAGACCCGCATATAACACAGGATATTTCCGGGCTCGGAAAGGTAAAAAGTATTAACTGAATATAGGGCAAGTTTAATAAAAAAAACGGTAGAATGTCGCGGGATAATTAAAATTAATATTATGATTGATAAAAAAGGAGTAAAAAATGGTAAAACTTGATGAAAAAGAATTAAAAGAAGGGAAAAAGCAGCTGGAAGGGGTACTAATACTATGCTGGGTAATGGCTATTCTGACTGGAATAGGCATCTTGTCTGGATTTGGCTGGGGTCATTTAGGGATTCTCAATAATTATTTAGATGATCCTTTTACTCTGCATGCTGCGACAGATGTTATTAGAAACCTGATAAGTTTTCCTTTCAGAATGGTATATTCTTTAATTGTTCCGGCATTATATATAGTAGAGTTGATCGGTATTTACCAGAGAAGGGTTTTTGCAGTTCCACTTGGTAGAGCGGTTTTAGTAGTAACTATGGTGTTCTTTTTCCCTGTTGGGACCATAATAGGAGCGGTTCTATGGAAGAGATTTAATCATCCGCTTTCCAAGAAATATTTAAATTATGAAAATTGATACTATCAGGTGATGAAATTTAATTAAAAAAATTGCTGTTTTTTAAAGGGAGATTCTCAATTAAATAATTTAAAATTTTATTTGCTTGAGCTGAAAAAAGATTTAACTTCAGTTACAATATATGAGCTGTTTTAATTTTAATTTAATACTGTTTTTTTAAAATGTATTTATAATAAAATATTAAATTATAGTAAGAGAAAAAGGGGAATAAAATGACTGATGAAAATAATTCATCTAAGCAGTATCGTCAAGAGAGAAAAAGAATGAAAAACCACGGTGGTTCTGGAATTGCAGGTGCCGCTTATTTTATGGCTTTCGTTGGTGCAGCAGTCTATTACATTCAACATGCAACCACTTTTGGAATCGGCGTGCTTGGTTTCTTAAAAGCCCTTGTTTGGCCAGCGTTTCTAATTTACAATTTACTAGAGTTTCTTAAAATGTAGGTACTTTAACTCTTTATAATAGCACTTAACATAGAGAAACCAATAATGGTAATTACCAAAGTCATCAACATATACTAAACATTTTAATGTAGAAGAATTTGAACCCCTATTTAGACATAAGATACTTTCAATGCTAAAGAAAAAGAGACTAATTAGAGACAGGGTAGTAGAACTTATATCATCCCTCTTCATTCCACTGTTACACTTTTAGCAAGATTCCGCGGTTTATCTACATCATATCCCTTCAGGGAAGCGATATAATAAGCTAAAAGTTGCAGGGGTATAATTGTAATCAGGGGTGAAAACTGCTCATCTACCCTGGGAATAAAAATCACTTCTTTGACATAATCTTTTATCTGTTTGTTCCCTGAAGTTGCTATAGCAATGATTTTGCCTTGCCGGGCTAATATTTCCTGGATATTGGATGCCATTTTGTTAAAAATAAACGAATCGTTAGCTATGCATACCACTGCTCTATATTCGTCAATAAGAGCAATGGGGCCATGTTTCATTTCTCCGGCAGCATATCCTTCAGTAGGAATATAAGAAATCTCTTTAAGTTTTAATGCTCCTTCTAAAGCTGTAGGAAAGTTAATATTCCTTCCTAAATAAAGAAATGCTCCAAAATGAAGATGTTTTTTAGCAATCTCTTTTATATTTCTTGAATTTCCAAGAATCTCTTCCTGTTTAGAAGGTATACTCTTAAGAACATCTATTGCCTTATTTATATGATTTTTGCTTAATGTCTTTTTTAATTCAGCCAAGTATAACCCTAAAAGATAAAGAACCATGATTTGAGCTGTATAGGCCTTGGTGGAAGCTACGCTTATCTCAGGGCCAGCATGAGTATAGATAGTAGCATCAGACTCTCTAGTTAAGGATGAACCCAACACATTGCAGATAGAAAGAACTTTGACTTTATTTTTCTTTGCTTCTCTTACTGCTGCCAGAGTATCTGCAGTCTCACCCGATTGACTAATTGCAATAACTAATGTTTTTTCTCTCATAACAGGATTTCTATATCTAAATTCACTGCCAAAATCTACCCCGACAGGAATACGTACAAATGACTCTATAATATACTTACCAATCAAGCTGGCGTGATAGGCTGTTCCACACGCAATGATAACTAAATTTTCTATTTTCTTAAGAAAACTACTTTCTATGTTAAAGCTCTCAAATCTAATTGCGCCTTCAGCTGTTACATAGTGAGAAATAATTCTTGAAAGAACCTGGGGTTGCTCATAAATCTCTTTTAACATAAAGTGAGCAAATCCACCTTTTTGGACCTCCTCTATATCGTAAGAAATAGTATCTACTTTTTTTGGTACTGTATTCCCTTTTAGGTCAGATATTTGAACAGCATCTTTAGTAACAACAGCTATTTGATCATCGTGAAGATATATCACTTTCTTAGTATGGTTTAAAATTGCCGAAACATCTGAGACTATGAAATTTTCTTGTTTACCTAAACCGATAGCTAAAGGAGAATCGTGTCTCACGGCTACTATTTTATCTGGATCATCACGGCTTATAATACCTAAGGCGTAGGAACCTTTTATTTTCCTTAAAGCCTTTCTTACGGCATCTTCTAAATTTCCTTTATAGAATTTGCTAATCAAATGAGCGACTACCTCGGTATCTGTCTCAGATGCGAACTTACAACCATCCTTTTCCAAATCCTTCTTCAAATTATTGAAATTTTCAATTATTCCATTGTGAACCACTATGATTCTTTTAAAACGGTCCGTATGAGGATGGGCATTAACTTTAGAGGGCTTTCCATGAGTAGCCCAACGAGTATGACCTAATCCTACGGCACCTAAAATATTTCTTTTCTTTAGAAGTCCTTCTAAATCGCTAATTCTACTTTTGCATTTCGCAATGAATAACTTATCTTTATCAAGAATTGCTATACCTGTGGAATCATAACCTCGATATTCAAGTTTTTTAAGGCCTTCAATAATTATTGGCATAGAATTTTTATTACCAATATATCCTATTATTCCACACATAAAATTCTCCTTAGTTTAATTACTTTCTTTAGAAAATCTTACTCCCATTCAATCGTACCTGGTGGTTTAGATGAGATATCGTATACCACTCGATTTATCCCTCTGACTTCATTTATAATACGGTTAGAAATTCTCTCCAGTAAATCGTCTGGAAGCCTCGCCCAATGCGCGGTCATTGTGTCCTCACTGGTAACTGCTCTTATAGCTATTACATTCTCATAAGTTCTTTCAAACCCATAACACTTACCGTTTTTATAGGTAGAATAAGACAAAATGACTGCCATAGTTCCCTGTATAATCCACTTTTTTTATCATTGCTCTCTTTCTTCCTTAGACTCCTTCGATAAACAATCCTTGCAAATGTAGGAATCATCTTCAGGAAAAAACTGATACTCAACTGTTGTAGTCAATCGTTTTCCACACAAATTACATACCTTTTCCATAATAAGCACCCCCTCAAATGGCTTTTAAATTTAATTCCTGCGATGCCAAAGTCAAAAACTAATTTACTTAGCTCATTCCCGCGCTGTTTCTTTTTCGCCTGATTTTACTTTCTTTTGCTTTGCTCCTTTAAACTGTCTTGGCCTTGGCTCACCACAATAAAATTCTTCGCATTGCAAAACAGGAAATTTTCTTCGAAAAGAACAATCGCTATCGTGAACGCAGGTAATACACAGCCCTTTCTTCACAATCGTTACCTCCTTCTAACCTAAGATTCGGTCTATCTCTTCTCTATCACAATCCATAACATATGAAATGCCGGAGATATCAGAGGCCTCTCGCGTCAAGGCGACGATATCATCCCGGGTAATATACTTTAAAGCAAATTTTCTTTCTCCGGCCATAAGTTGTTTGAGGCCTGTTGCTAGCCGGTCATAGTAGGTATACATACCAATGGCACCTATTGGGATGTCCTTAAAGTCTTTACCATATTTTGTTTTTAGAGTCTCTGCAGCGACAAAAACCTGCTCTATTGTATCGCCGTATTTTTTATACTCAGCTGGGACTTTATTTTCCTTTACGAGGTTACCTACTGTCTTCGCAGCCATTGCTGCAGCGAAAGTTGCCCTACCCATGCATATCGCCTTAACATAGGGCGCAGCTAAAGCTAAACCTTTGAAGATATGGTCTTCTAATGCAAAACCTCCCGCCATAGCTACTGGAGGAACGTATTTACCTTGCTCGTCAATTCTCTTTAACATCTGATAAAGCAAACATTCTAACTCAACGGTCGGAATGCCCCACTCGTTCATCATCCTCCACGGACTCATTCCAGTTCCCCCGCCAGCTCCATCAACAGTAAGCAGGTCAATTTTGGCGTTGGAAGCATACTTAACTGCCCTTGCTAAATCAGCCGGTCGGTAAGCACCTGTCTTTAGGGTAACGTATTTAAATCCAAGTTTTCTTAATCTTTCTACTTCTTTATAAAACTCTTCTTCTTCAACCATCCCAAGCCTTGAATGTCTTTCAAATTCTTTAATCGCTCCCTCTTTATAGGCTTTCTTTGTCACTGGGTCTTCAGGGTCAGGATAAACGATATAACCCCTCTTCTTAAGCTCAAGGGCTCTTTCAATAGAAGGTAATTTAACCTCGCCTCCTATATCTTTGGCTCCCTGACCCCACTTAGGCTCAATGGCTTCTATCCCTAACTCTAAAGAGTACTCTGGTACCCCAAGTCTTCCATCTTCAACGTTGTATTGAACGATAATTGTTCCGCTTCCTGTGTGCCATTTTTTATAGCTCTTAACCCTCCGCTCGAATTCCGGAGACCTACGTACCTTGCCATTTTTATATTCTAAGTTGTGGTCCATACCGCAGACATTTTCACCAATAACAACTATCGTCCCGGAAATAGCTGCACCTACTGCATTCTCCTCCCAGTTAATCCTTGCTACATCGGTTGAACCTAAAGCGCCTGTAAAGAATGGCACATCTAATTTAATCTTCTTTTTCGCGCCAACCCCAGTAGATACATCCACAGCGGGAAAGGTTGCTTTATCAGAATCAGCTTCTACCCCTACCGCCCCAACGCATGTACCCTGGATGTTGAAGTGAGAGAAATCTATAGGGTAATCTTTCTCTGAGCCGGCAACAACCTTTCCAAAAGGTTGAGGGTAAATAAGTTCCCTTCCCCTGATAGCAGATTTTGCAACTTCACAAAATCCTATGCACCCATCCAAACAAGTTACACAAAGTCCTGAAATCGGCGATG
>VGAU01000019.1 GCA_016870675.1 Actinomycetota bacterium
TGAAATCCTGGAATTCCTGGCGGAACAAATCCTGTAGCAGGTGAAGGCACACCTTCACTTATTACATCACAGATATTCTGCCTGTCTATTGCATAGCTTATGGCCTCACGCAGTGCAATATTATCCTTAAATGGCTCAGCATTTAAATTAAATCCATAGTAATACAAAGCCCAAAATGGCTTAATTATTACATAGTCTTTATATTGTGGGTCTTCTTTTGTAACTGTAATTTTTCCAATAGGGATCTGAGTATACTCGAGATTACCGGCTTTAAATTCCAAAAATGCAGTGTCTTCATCAGCTATTATAACGTATTTAACAGCATCGAGTTTAGCTTTTTCACCCCAGTAGTCATCATTTCTAACAAGGTCTATATACTGATCGTGCTCCCATTTAACGAATTTAAATGGACCGGTACCATTAATATGTTCGGTATATTCATCTCCCCATTCTTCAATGTCTTCCTTTGCTACAGGATAAAATACATCATGACCTAAAGTAGTCAGAAAGTCTGCATACGGCTCTTTTAAGGTAACTTCAAGTGTATAATCGTCAAGAGCTTTTACTCCTTCCAGAGTGGTAGCTGTTCCATTCTGGCACTCGTTATAACCTTTGATTGGAAGCAAGTGATAGGCAAGATAAGAAGCTGTGTCTTTATTAGCTACTCTCGACCATGAATAAACAAAATCTTCAGCCTTTAACTCCCTACCGCTGTGAAACTTAACGCCTTTTCTTAAATGAAAGGTGTAAACAAGGCCATCATCGCTCATTTCCCAGCTTTCTGCTAATTCAGGTATTGGTTCGTATGTATCCGGATCCCAATCTATAAGACCATCCCAGCACTGCCTTATTACCTGAATTCCTTCACTTTCATAAGCATTTGGAGGATCCAGAGATACCGGCTCAACTATATGCAGCCTCATAACCTGGGTAGCAGCTGCCTTTGCCTTACATCCTGCGAACATAGCTCCTATAAATACAACAACTATGAGTACTGCAATTATTACCATTAACTTTTTATAATTCTTCACCAAAGCCTCCTTTTTCATCCTATATTTACATTACAAAACTTTTTATATAAAGCACTCCTTTCGTTTTGAATAATCCTGCAATTTATACCAGTTTATAAAAAAATAAATAGCATTATAGTTGTAACAGTAAAAACCAGGCTCAATATGATTGTGATCCTGTCAAGATTTTTTTCAACAATTCCTGTACCGTCAAAAGTTTCTACCATGCCAGAGAATAAACCAGAGATGCCTCCTCCTCTCCCGGCATGTAATAAGATTAATAATATTAGCCCCACACTGGCAATAACATGAATCGAAAACAAAATATTCAGAAAAACAGAACCCATATTTATTCTTCCTCCAAAATCATAATAAACACAAATTGGCTTTTAGCCTACATTTTATCAAAAAACCAATCTAGAAAAAACACATTTTTACTATAAAGGTTATTATAAAACTTCTTTTAGTAAAATAAAAACTTAATTAAATATAATAGATTCCCCTGTCATTTCCTCCGGTTTTTCTACTTTTAAAAAATCCAATATTGTGGGCGCAATATCACTTAATTTAAAATTGTTATCTTTATTTTTTAATCTTATTTTTGAATTACAAACTATAAAAGGCACTGGCGATGTAGAGTGAGCAGTTATGGTCTTTCTATCAACAGAGCATATCATTTCCTCCGCATTACCATGATCCGCTGTTATTAACGCCAGTCCGCCATTTTTATTTAATTCTTCAACTACTCTTCCCACACACCTGTCCACTGTTTCAATGGCTTTTATAGCGGCATCAATGTGACCGGTATGTCCTACCATATCAGGATTTGCGTAGTTTAATATTATTACATCATGTTTTTTTAATTTAATTTTACTTATAACAGTATCGGTGACTTCAAAAGCACTCATTTCCGGTTTCAAATCGTAGGTCGCAACTTTGGGAGAAGGAATCAATATCCTATCCTCGCTTTTAAATGGTTTTTCAATACCCCCGTTAAAGAAGAAAGTGACATGAGCATATTTTTCAGTTTCAGCAATTCTTAATTGTTTTAAATTATTATTTGAGATAACCTCTCCTAAAGTATTTTTGATTTTTTGCGGATGGAATGCTACTGGAGCATTAAACGTTTTGTCATATTGAGTCATGCACACAAAGTGGACTTTCGGCGGCTTCTTGCCCCTATCAAACTCTTTAAATCTATCACTTATGAGTGCTCTGGTAAACTGTCTTGCCCTATCAGGCCTGAAATTAAAGAATATTACAGAATCTCCTGATTTAATCTTCGCCTTTTCTTCATCTCTGCTCCTAACTACAGATGGGACAACAAATTCATCATCTATATTATTACTGTAAGATCTTTCAACAATATCGGCAGCTGTTTTAAATTTTTCCCCAATTCTATATACCAGAGTATCATAGCTTTTTTTAACCCTGTCCCATCTATTATCCCGATCCATGCTATAATATCTCCCACTAACCGACGAAATCTCACCAATCCCTTTTTTCTTTAAATAATAATCTATTTCCTCCAGATATGGTATTGCACTTCTGGGAGGAACGTCTCTTCCATCAAGAAAGGCATGTATAAATAAATTTTTTATTTTACTGTCATTGGCCAGATTAATTAATGCTTTAAGGTGTTCTATATGGCTATGCACACCACCATCTGATACCAGCCCCATCAGATGAAGACTGCTATTATTTTTTTTTACATTTTCGATGGCTCCAGTTAATACTTTATTTTTAAAAAAAGCTCCGTTCTTAATTTCTTTATTTATTCTTGTTAATTCCTGGTATACAACTCTTCCCGCTCCAATATTTAGATGACCTACTTCAGAATTTCCCATTTGACCTTCTGGAAGTCCTACTGCTTCTCCTGATGCATCCAGTCTGGTATTCGGATAAATTTTATAATTATTATCTATATAAGGGGTTTTAGCAAGTCTAATAGCATTGCCATCAATCTGGGCGGAAAGACCCCAGCCATCTAATATTATTAAACAAATTGGTTTTATTGTTTTAGCTCTATGTGTCACTGCTATCCTGATAATTAATTATTGCTATAAAATCATCAACTTCCAAACTCGCGCCACCAACCAATGCTCCATCAATATCTGACATGTTCATAAGTTCTGAAATATTGAAGGGCTTAACACTTCCACCGTACTGAATTCTTATAATTTCAGAAATCTTTTTATTGTAAATTTCTTCTATCTTCCTTCTTATAGCCAGGCACATATCATTTGCATCTTCCGATGTCGCAGTTCTACCGGTACCAATAGCCCAGATTGGTTCATAGGCTATAGTAAGATCAACAATATCCTCTTCATCAATACCAACCAGACATTCTTTCAGTTGGTCCATAACAAATTCCTCAGCCTTACCACTTTCTCTTATTTTCAACGACTCACCAATGCACATAATGGGTTTCAAGTCTGTGTTAAAAGCAGCGTTTACTTTTCTGCTAACACCCTTGTTGGTCTCACCAAAATACTGCCTTCTTTCACTATGACCAATTATTACATATTCAACACCCAATGCTTTTAGCATTTCCGGTGAAATCTCCCCTGTAAAAGCACCTCTAGACTCGTAATACATATTCTGTGCGCCAAGCTTAACTTCAAGATTATCACTGTCAATTATGGTTTTCACGCTCTTTAAAGCTGTTGCAGGCGGGCAGACTGCTACTTCACAATTATTTTTATTCTTATACTTATATTCAAGATCCTGCATAAAATTTACAGCTTCCAAATGAGTCATATTCATTTTCCAGTTCCCAGCTATAAAAGGTTTCCTCATTTCTATAATTCCTTTCAAAATAATTTACATTATTTTCAATTATTTATCCAAAAGAGAAATTACACCCGGTAATTCCTTACCCTCAAGGAGTTCTATAGCAGCTCCCCCACCACTTGAAACATGTGAAAATTTTGGGGACAGATTATATTTTTTTAATGCTGCCAGTGTGTCTCCACCACCCGCCACGGTAACTGCCGGGCTTCCGGCAATTGCGTAAGCAATACTCCTGGTTCCATTTGAAAAACTATCCCATTCAAAAACACCGACAGGACCATTCCAGAAAATAGTCCTGGCACCTAAAATTTCTTTTTTAAATAATTCTACACTTTTATCTCCAATATCCATACCCATCCAATCTACCGGCATTGATTGTACAGATACTAGTTTTTTTTCTGCATCACCATCAAATTCTTTTGCAACAACAATATCTATAGGCAGTACTAAATTAACATTATTCTTTTTAGCCAGAGTAAGCATTTCTTTTGCAAAACCAGTCTGATCGTCTTCACAAATTGATTTACCTACCTCATAACCCTGTGCTTTTAAGAAAGTATAAGTCATTCCCCCACCTAATATTAAGCTATCCACTTTACCTAACAAGTTTTTTATAACCTTTATTTTATCCGAAACCTTGCTTCCTCCAAGTATGGTTAGAAAAGGCCTTTCCGGTGACTCCAGAAGAGATGTTAAAACCTCAATTTCTTTCTTCATTAGAAATCCTGCTACTGACGGAATGTATTTGGTTACTCCCGTAACAGATGCGTGGATTCTATGCGCCGCGCCGAAAGCATCATCGACATATATGTCTGCCAGAGAAGCAAGTGATTTTGAGAATTCATTACTATTTGCCTTTTCTCCGGGATCAAACCTCAGATTTTCAAGCATTATAATTTCACCATAATCCATTTCAGTATCTACATATTCTTTAATTTCCAGGGAATAAATCTGGTCAAATTTCTTAACTTTCTTACCAGTTAATTGCTCCAGCCTTTTTGCTGCAGGATCCAGCCTGAATTTATCTTCAGCCTTCCCTTTTGGCCTTCCCAGATGTGACATCAAAATAACCTTGGAATTGTTTTTAATAAGATAATTAATAGTTGGTAAGGATAGTCTGATTCTTATATCATCAGTGACATTCAACTCACTGTCCAGAGGAACATTGTAATCCACTCTGACCAATACTTTTTTATTTTTAACATCAATATCTTCTATTGTTTTTTTATTAAACATTTTCACCACCAAAGCCTTATTTCACAAATAACCGAGGCCCCAAAACCCCGGTTATTTATTATTTACAACTATTTACTAACTATTTCATAATAAAATTAATTACATCATATAGTCTGCTTGAATATCCCCACTCATTATCATACCATGATAAAACTTTAATCAAATTATCTTGCTTGAAAGTACATAGAGCATCAAAAATTGTAGAATGAGCATCACCAATAACATCTGCAGATACAATTGGATCTTCACAATATCTTAAGACACCTTTAAATCCCGGCTCTTTTGAAGCTTTTTGGAAAGCGCTATTTACATCTCCAACAGAACAGTCCTTTTCAACTTCTACCGTTAAATCGACCAATGAACCTACAGGTATTGGAATTCTAACTGCCAGACCATCAAGCTTACCGTTCAGTTCAGGAATTACCAAACCTATTGCACTTGCGGCACCGGTTGATGTAGGTATAGCCGACAGAGCTGCAGCTCTTGCTCTTCTTAAGTCTTTATGAGGTAAATCCAGGATTCTTTGATCATTAGTATAGGCATGTATGGTAGTCATAATACCATTCTTTATAACAAAATTATCATGCAGAACCTTGCATAATGGTGCGAGTGCATTTGTGGTGCAAGAAGCGTTTGAAATTATATTATGCTTATCTTTATTGTATTTGTTATGATTTACACCCAGCACCATTGTAATATCCGCTCCGTCCTTTTTGCAGGGTGCAGTGACTACCACTTTTTTAGCGCCGGCAGTCAAATGCTTGGTAACATCCTCTCTGGTTCTGAATATTCCTGTAGATTCCAGAGCAACATCAACTCCCAGGTCTTTCCATGGAAGCATTGCGGGGTCTTTAATAAATGTAATCTTTATTTTTTCCCCGTTAACTTCTATGTAATCATCCCCGGCTTTAATCTCGGCATCCAGAGTTCCATATATTGAATCATATTTCAGGAGATGAGCAAGAATTTTTGAATCAAAAAGATCATTTATAGCTACAACATCAATATTACCATCTTTATCATACTTTAATTTTGCCCTTAAAAACTGCCTCCCTATTCTTCCAAATCCATTTATTCCTACTTTTATTGCCATTCTATTCCCCCCTTACTAAAACATGATAATCAAAGATTTTAAACATATTTTATACAAATATAAAATACTTCTAATTAAATATAAACCGTGTAATTTTAACAAATTTACTTAAATCAATAAAGCAAATTTTTACAAAATTTTTATAAAAAACATCTCTAATTTGTCTTAGAAACGTAATTTTTTCCTGGTAAGATTAATTATTTTTACCAATATCTCTATAGAATAATTTTATAGAATAACCTTTTAACTTTAAATATTCATATATCTTATCTGAAAGTACTACTGAACGGTGCTTCCCACCTGTACATCCTATGCCAATACCTAAATAGCTTTTCCCCTCTGCAATATAATTAGGAATTAAAAAGTCCAGTATCTTTTCAAACATACGCAGAAATTCCTTTGTTTCTTCACGGCATAAGACAAAATCAATCACTTTTTTATTTCTTCCATCCAGATCCTTTAATTCCTCATTATAAAATGGATTCGGCAGGAATCTAACATCCATCACAATATCCACACTTTCAGGTAATCCATATTTATACCCAAATGAAGTAATTGATATCTGTAGAAGCTTACTCTTTTCAACATCACTCATCATGCATTCTGTTATAGCTATCCGCAGCTCTTTTGAATTTAACAGTGAGGTATCTATAACAACATTAGATACTTCTCTGAGCCTGTTCATTCTTTCAATTTCTCTTTCAATTCCACTCCCAAGATTGCCATTCTCAACTAACGGGTGCTTTCTTCTGGTTAAAGAATATCTTTTTACTATTGCGCTCTTAGAGGCTTCTAAAAACAGGATTTTATATTCTATTTTTCTCTCATTAAGCTTATCCAGAGTCTTGTATATTTCATCAAAAAAATACCCGCTTCTTAAATCTATTGCAAAGGCTACTTTGTTGATATTCCTGTCCTCCATAGAGAAATAATCAATAAGATTCAATAAAAGATGAGCCGGTAAATTATCTATGCAATAATAGCCCGCATCCTCAAAGTATTTAAGAGCTTCTGTCTTTCCAGCTCCAGATAATCCGGTAATTATAACTATTTTTATCTTGCCTTCTATTTTTTCTTTCTTTGCAATCATATTTCTTTTTTTAAAATATCAGAACACACGTTTAAAATATATACTATTTTAATCTTTTTAATCTTTTTTTTCTCTAAAGAAAATAATTTTAGAAACTACTATACTGATAATGCTGATAACTATAGAGCTCCAGACATATCCCCAGAAACCCTCTATTTCCAATCCTTTAATAATTGAATCTACAATCCATAACATACCCGCATTTATAATAATATTGAAAAGTCCCAGAGTTAATATATTAATGGGCAGAGATAAGATTTTAACAATAGGCTTAACCAGTAGATTAAATAAACCCAGAAGTAAACCAGCAAGAAAAGCAATCTTAAATTTATCCCAGGTAGTATCTCCTGATATATATATAAATGGTAAAAAATATGAAGCAACTGCTATAGAAAAAGTAAGTATCACCCAATCTAAAAACCATTTTAGCAAATTGACCACCTTATCCTTTATCTATGGATATTTCTATATATATTAGCTGCATCTTTATAATTTAATCCCTTTATATTCATCAAATCCTTTATGGTCTTGCTTTTTAACTCTTCAATTGAGCTTATGCTTTCAAAAATATATTTCTTCTTTTTTTCTCCTATACCCTTTATCCCGTCCAGCAGAGAATCAGTCATACTCCTACCCCTTAACCGCCTGTGATAGTTCACAGCAAACCTGTGAGCTTCATCCCTGACTTTTATAAGAACGCGCATATAATTATCACTTAAATCGAGCTTAATCCCATCAGGATATTTGCTGCAGAATATTGTTTCTTCTTTTTTTGCAATGCTGATGATATCAATATCCTGTATTTTTCTTTCACTTATTAATTTACTTGCAGTATTAAATTGCGCCTTGCCGCCATCGATTATTATTAAATCTGGTTTTTCATAGAAGCTGTTTCCTTTTTTTATTTCCCCACCTTCCAGATACCTTAACCTTCTGGTGACAATTTCTCCTATCATTCTGCAATCATCCTGACTGGCTACAGTTTTTATTTTAAAATATCTATAATCATTCGTTAGTAGTTTACCATCCAGAGCAACAGACATTGATCCCGCAGGGAATGTATTTTTTAGATTGGAAATATCAAAACATTCTATTCTTCTGGGAATATTCACCAGTCCAAGAACTTCCTTTAACTTGACAAAGTTTTTATAAATCTTACTGTGCCCGGTATTTTTTTCAAACTTTTTTTTCTCCAGGTATAACTTTGAATTTCTTACTACCATCTCCATTATTTTTTTCTTCTCACCAATTTTTGGAACACTTATTTCAATCTTTCCACCTTTCTTTTCAGTCAGCCACTTTGATATCAATTCTGTGTTTTTAATCTCAAAAGGACAGAAAATCTTAGAGGGAATATCGTTTATATTTGAATAATAATTTTCAATAAAGTTGGATAAAATTTCTTCATCATTAAAATATCTGGTGTTATTTATAGTAAAATTACTAACAACTGCCAGTACTCCTGATCTATAAGTAAATAGACTTATAGCTGCGTCATCTGCATCTCTGGCAGTAGAAA
Organism: Actinomycetota bacterium; assembly: GCA_016870675.1. Classification (GTDB taxonomy): domain Bacteria; phylum Actinomycetota; class Humimicrobiia; order Humimicrobiales; family Humimicrobiaceae; genus Hydromicrobium. The sequence continues at coordinate 8,742 of VGAU01000019.1, forward strand.
TAAAGTCCCATGTACTTTCAGCGGTAAAAAATATTTTTTGGTCCTTATGAAGTTTATTAAAATCCTCTATTTTATTCCTAAGTTCTGCTGCTTTTTCAAATTCTCTATTCTTTGAATACTGCTCCATTTTTGCTTTTAACCAGTCAATAATAGTTTTATCTTTTCCCTTTAGAAATAGCATTATAAAGTCAATATTCTTGCGATATTCTTCTTGAGAAACATTGCCATCACACGGAGCCAGGCATAATTTAATATGGTAATTGAGACAGGGCATATTTGTACTTTTACCTGGACTGGCTTTCTTGCAATCCCTTACAGGAAATATTCTTCTCAAATATTCAAGAGTTTTTCTTACAGCTCCTGCATCAGTATAAGGCCCGAAATATTTTGCACCCTTAATGTTTCTATCTCTGGTTAAAAACACTCTTGGAAATTTTTCACCAGTTGTAACCGCAATAAACGGATATGACTTATCATCTTTTAAATCTATATTATATTTTGGTTTATTTTTCTTAATTAAACTACCTTCAAGTATTAACGCTTCTGTTTCATTATCTGTGACTATATAATCTATGGATTTAATTTTTTTTGCAAAATTTAAAGGCTTAGCATATAAAAAATTATCACTTTTATCTTGAAAATAGCTTTTTACCCGGCTGTAAAGATTTTTTGCTTTACCAATATAGATGATTTTGCCTTTAGAATTTTTAAAAATATACACTCCGGACTTCTTCGGCAGTATCTTTAAAAGTTCCTTTATTTTATACCCCTGATAATTATTTTCATTTATTTTTTTATCTACTGCTACCGTATTCATACAGTTGTTCCTTAATCAAATTTTTATCCATATACATCTTTAGAAAATTTCCTGTGTAAGAATTTTTGTTTTCTGCCACTTCTTCTGGAGTCCCCTGGGCAATAATTCTTCCGCCTTTATTTCCCCCTTCAGGCCCAAGGTCTATAATATAATCAGCAGTTTTAATCACTTCAAGATTATGCTCAATTACCAGCACAGTATTTCCTGCATTAACTAATCTTTTCAATATTGCCAGTAATTTATTTATATCATCAAAATGCAGTCCAGTAGTGGGCTCATCCAGCAGATATAAAGTATTGCCTGTACTCTTTTTTGAAAGTTCTGTAGAAAGTTTGACCCTCTGTGCCTCTCCACCCGATAAGGTTGTAGAAGGCTGCCCTAATTTAATATACCCCAAACCTACATCATTAATTAATTCCAGTTTTTTGCTGATTCTTGGAATATTTTTAAAAAGGTTCATGGCTTCTTCAACAGTCATATTCAGAACACCATCAATATTTTTTTCTTTGTATTTTATTTCTAAAGTTTCGCGATTAAATCTCTTGCCTTTACAAACTTCACAGGGGACATAAACATCAGGTAGAAAATGCATCTCTATTTTAATAAGACCATCCCCGTTACAAGCTTCACATCTTCCACCTTTTACATTAAAACTAAACCTGCCCGGCTTATAGCCCTTAATTCTGGAATCATGCGTTTTTGAAAACAACTCCCTGATATAAGTAAAAACACCTGTATATGTTGCCGGATTTGAGCGTGGAGTTCTTCCTATTGGTGACTGATCAATAACAATCACTTTATCCAGATTCTCGTAATTGAGTATTCCGTCATGCGCACCGGCACTGCGGTTTGTTCTCATCAGCAAATTGGAAAGAGATGGATATAATATTTCATTTACAAGGGTACTTTTACCAGACCCGGAAACTCCGGTTACTGCAATTAATTTTCCTAAATCTATATGGACATCAATGTTTTTTAAGTTATGTTCCCTGGCACCTTTAATAATTATATATTTACCGCTTCCGTTCCTCCTTATTTCGGGTATCGGTATAAATCTTTCTCCGCTCAGATATTTTCCGGTTATGGATCTATCACAGTTATATATGCCATCCAGTTTTCCGCTGAATACAATTTCTCCACCATGTATGCCGGCTCCTGGTCCTATGTCAACTACAAAATCTGAATTTCTTATGGTTTCCTCGTCATGTTCTACTACTATTATGGTATTTCCCAGATCTCTTAGACGCTTCAGGGCATTTATTAACTTTTTATTATCTCTCTGGTGAAGACCGATACTTGGTTCATCAAGTATGTATAGAACTCCTACCAGTCCTGACCCGATCTGTGTGGCCAATCTTATCCTCTGGGATTCACCTGCGGATAAAGTGCTGGATTTCCTATTCAGAGTCAGGTAACTAAGCCCCACATCTTTTAAAAAATTCAGGCGTTCGATAATTTCTTTAATCAGTCTTTCACCTATTATTTTTTCTCTTTCAGTCAATTTAAGCGATCTTAACCACTCAATACCCTCTTCAATTGTTTTTTCACAAAAGTCAGCTATAGATAACGAACTAATTTTAACTGCCAGGATTTCCCGCCGGAGTCTTTTACCGTTACATCCACTGCATGGTCTGCTGCTTATCATTTTCTCTATTTTAATTCTTTGACTCTCAGATTCTGTCTCCAGATATCTTCTACTCAAATTATTTACAAGACCCTCAAATTTTAGATAATAATGTCTTAATTTACCCTTATAATTTATATAATTAATTTTTATCAGTTTTCCATCAGTCCCAAATAAGATTATCTTTTTTGCATATTCATCAAGATTCTTAAAAGGAGTATTTAAATTGAACCTATATTCTTCAGCCAGACTTCTCATTAACTGGGAATAATAATTTGAATAACTCATATTAAAGAAAGGAATAGCTCCATCCATTATACTTAACTCAGGATGCTCTACAATTAAATCAGGATCTATTTCCTTACTAATACCCAGACCGCCACACTCCCTGCAGGCTCCATAAGGGCTGTTAAAAGAAAACATCCTGGGGGTAAGTTCCTCAAAATCTATTTCACAATCTACGCAGGAAAAATTTTCAGAGAAGCTGTGTATTTCTCCGGAATCCAGCAGTTGAATATATACAACGCCGCTGCTTTCTTTAAGCGATATTTCAATATCTTCAGAAAGCCTTTTTTTTATATCCGGTTTTATTTTTAGCCTGTCAACTATAACTTCAATATTATGTTTAACGTTTTTATCTAATTTAAAATCAAAGTCTTCCTCTAGTTCATAAACCCTGCCGTCTATTCTGACTCTTGCATATCCGCTCTTCTTGACATTTTCGAAAGTCTTTATATATTCACCCTTTCTGCCCCTTATAATAGGTGAAAGGACCTGGAATTTCATTCCTTCAGGTAATTCCATTACTCTATCCACTATTTGATCTACTGTCTGTCTGGTTATGAGCTTACCGCACCTATGACAATAAGGTATCCCAATTCGAGCATATAGAACCCTGAGATAATCATATATCTCAGTAATAGTTCCTACTGTAGACCTGGGATTTTTAGAAACACCTTTCTGATTTATGGATACTGCTGGTGATAAGCCCTCTATTAAATCAACATCGGGTTTTTCCATCTGTCCCAGAAACTGTCTTGCATAAGAAGAAAGTGATTCTACATATCTTCTCTGTCCTTCAGCATAAATGGTGTCAAATGCCAGTGATGATTTTCCTGATCCGCTTACGCCGGTGAAAACTATAAACTTGTTTCTAGGGATTCTTAAATTTATATTTTTAAGATTATGCTCCCTGGCACCCTTTATTATTATTTCTTCTTTCATAAGTATTATCTTTTAACCTCTATATTAGTTATTTTTTTTATTCTCTTTATTTCATCCCTGATAGCAGCAGCCTTTTCAAAATTCAATTCCCTTGCTTCCAGGTACATTTCCTCTTCCAGGCCACTTATTATAGTAGCTGCTTTAGAAGGGTTCATATCCAGCAATTTATATTCGCTGAATCTTTTTTTCTGTTCACTAACTTTAAAATCAGCTCTCACTTCCTTTTTGGTCTTTATCCCTCTGTTATATAATATGTCAGATATGGTTTTATTTATAGTTTTCGGTGTAATATTATGCTTCTTATTATATTCAATTTGCAGGTCTCTTCTCCTGTCGGTTTCAGATAGCGCATTTTTTATGGCATTAGTTATATTATCAGCATACATTATAACTTTTCCGTTAACATTTCTTGATGCCCTTCCAATAGTCTGTATAAGTGATATTTCTGACCTTAGAAACCCCTCTTTGTCTGCATCTAATATAGCAACCAATGATACTTCCGGGAGATCTAATCCTTCCCTCAGTAAATTTATTCCCACCAGCACATCGAATTCTCCAGTCCGCAGCCCCCTTAATATTTCCACTCTTTCCAACGTTTCTATAGTGGAATGTAAATACCTGACCTTAATTTTTTTACCCGATAGATAATCAGTAAGGTCTTCTGCCATTCTTTTAGTGAGAGTAGTTACCAGAACCCTTTCACCTCTACTCACGACTTTCTTTATCTCATATATTAGATCATCTATCTGACCTCTTGTTTTTCTTACAGAGACTTCTGGATCTACCAGGCCGGTAGGCCTTATTATTTGTTCCGCTATCTGACTGCTCGCTTTTCTCTCGTAGGGACCCGGTGTAGCTGAAGTAAATATCACTCTACTGACTTTTAATTCAAATTCTTCAAATTTTAATGGTCTATTATCTAAAGCTGAAGGAAGTCTAAATCCATAGTCTACCAGAGTTTGCTTTCTTGAGCGATCACCTTCATACATTCCCCTTATCTGAGGAATTGCAATATGTGATTCATCAATAACCACAAGAAAATCATCAGGGAAAAAATCCAGTAAGGTATTAGGCGCTTCTCCTGGTTTTTTTCCTAATATATGCCTTGAATAATTCTCAATACCACCACAAAATCCTAATTCTTCTATCATTTCCATATCATATCTTGTTCTTGATTCTATTCTCTGAGCTTCAAGCAGCTTATTCTGGTTTTTAAAATACTTTATTCTTTCCCCAAGCTCTTCTTCAATGGTCTCTAGAGCTTTGCCAACCCATTCTACAGTTGCTAAAAAATGAGTGGCTGGCGATATAATATATGCTTCTTTCTCTTCATAAATCTCTCCTGACACAGGATTAAACTCGACAATTCTTTCTAATTCATCTCCTAAAAGCTGCAATCTTACAGCCTTGTCCTGATATGCCGGGAATATTTCAATTGTATCCCCTTTGACTCTGAATTTACCATTGGAAAAATCATAATCATTTCTTTCATATCTTATATTGACCAACCTATCTATTATCTCCTCTCTTGGAAATTCTTCTCCCAGCCTTAAAATAATTCTCTGTCTTCCGTATTCAGAAGGTGATCCCAGACCATATATACAGGAAACGCTTGCAACTGCTATAACGTCATTTCTGGTATAGAGAGA
>VGAU01000020.1 GCA_016870675.1 Actinomycetota bacterium
TGAAAAAAATATTGTCACTGGCTTTGCTATTATCATTTGCAGCAGTAGCGCTGCTGGGTGTTAGCTGCACTAATAAAGAAGTAACAGAGGAAATTGTTAGTGGTATGGCAATTTCTGGATTTGTAGGTATATGGATATGTATAGCAGTTGTTGGTGGATTAATCGCGCTTTTTTTATTTGTAGTATGGATAATTGCTTTAGTGGATTGCGCAAGGAGAAAACCAGATGAGTTTCCGGCTGGCACTGGTGGGGAAAATGCAAAAACTATCTGGCTTGTAATTTTAATTGCAACTTTTTTTGTTACCCAATTGAATGGTGTGGCAGCAATTGTTTATTACTTTATGGTAATGAAAAAAATGCCTCGAAAGAAATAATTAAAGCTTTGCAAAACATATTTTTATATTAATTATATATTCGGCTACCTGTCTGACTGAATTTTATCCAGATAAAGAGGTTATTCTTCTGAATTTTTCCTTGATGTGAATTCATTTATTAAGTTTGAGATAGAAGGAGGAATGATTTCTTTTTGCTTTAACATATTCATTATGTTTTTTATGCCCACCCTCTTTATAATATAACCAGCAATTGCTCCTATTATTGCTCCTCCGATTATGAAGCTGATATCTTTTTTATCAATTTTTTTATCTTCGGTCATTTTAAACCCTTCCTTTGGAAAATATATAAATTAAATATAATTATAATGTTTCCTAATTATTATAACCTAATATATGCTATTATTCCAAAAATTGATTCAGGAGTATTTGATATGGTAATTTTGAGTGCAAATAGATATTTTTTATTGTAGAATATAAAAAATTTCAAACTGCCGGTTATTTAAAATATAATGGGATTATAATGAATATTAATTTTAATCAAGAAATGAATACTTCTGGAAGATACAGATATTTTGATTTGATAACAGGTCTTTTTGTTGCAGTGCTGCTTATTTCAAATATAGCTTCATCTAAAATTGTTCAAATCTGGAAATTTACTTTTGATGGAGGAACAATCCTTTTTCCACTTTCTTATATTTTTGGAGATATTCTGACTGAAGTTTACGGGTATAGAAAGAGCAGGCGGGTTATATGGATAGGATTTTTCTGTGCGCTTCTAATGTCTTTAACCCTTGGTTTAATAGGTTTAATTAGGCCCGCAAGCGGATGGGAGTTCCAGGAAGCCTATATGAGAATACTTGGACAGACGCCGAGAATAGTTACCGCTTCTCTTATTGCTTATTTTGCAGGAGAATTCTCAAATTCTTATGTGCTTGCAAAAATGAAAATTGTTACAAAAGGAAAGTGGCTTTTTACAAGGACTATAGGGTCTACAATTGTTGGTGAAGGGATTGATACTATTATTTTTGTGATTATTGCATTTCTGGGTGTGTATACAAACAGTCTGGTGCTGCTTATAATTATCTCCAATTATATTTTTAAGGTTTCTCTTGAAATTATCTTTACACCGCTTACTTATAAAATTGTCGGATTCTTAAAAAGAACTGAAAAAGTGGATTGGTTTGATTATAAAACTAATTTTAACCCATTTAGTTTTTTTGATTAATCTGCCGTAATTTAATCAACTTCCGGAGGAGGGTAGCGGTAGTGTCCCACTATTGTATATTCCAGGAGTGTGTCAACCTCACTGACCTTTCCAAATTCACTTGAGATCATTATTACAAGAGGAACTCCTTCATTGTTTTTATGAGGGGAAATAAATCCTCCTAAATCCTTGTCAGGATTGTTTTCATCAAACTGGAAATAAACTATATCCCCCGCCTGCCATAGGGAAATTATGTTTTCATCATTAATGTCATATTCAACAGTCAGCTCTAATGCATTACGTTGAAAGAATTTTTCCTGGAAAAAGACTACTCTAAAATCAATATATTTTATTGGTGTCTTTCTGCCTTTTATATCCATGGGATAAGCTTCTTTATGTTCGCTCATATCTTTATATATCAGTTCCATAAGATCATGACCACAATCTCTCAGGGTCACAGAGATTACATCGGTAGAAATCCATACATTACTGCTTGGGTAACCTGTATCACGAAAAACTTCATATCCGTATTTTATGTCTTTATCAAGCAGTTCCAGGGCTTTAAGAACAATTTTTTTCTGGATATCGGTTAAATTCTGGCCTTCTATTTCACCGGGTTGATTTTCACCCGATTCTAATGCAGCATCTTCTTCAGTTACAGAAGCATCACCGTCTTCCACAAATCCGGATTCTGACTCTCCGTAAGTTATATCAAGGGTTAGTTCAGAAATAGGAAAATCTATTTTGGAAGAAAATAATTTTTCGGGCAGCTTAAATATCTTCTCCTGATAGCATGCTCTAAGCGTCAGCAGTTGCAGTAAAGCTATAATGGCTACAATGTAAATAAAATACTTATAGTTGATGTTCTTTCTAAATTGTTTTTTTCTGATTCTCTCTTCCATCTATAGATATATTATATTAAAAGTCAAATAAAATTAAGAGGAGCCAGCATTTTTTTTAAAGTGGAAACTATGCCAGAATTAAAAGGTTATTTCTAAAATTATAAAACCTGGCTGAAATTTTCTGAGTCTCAGCTGTAGAAATAGCAAACTTCTTTTGGTTAAACAGAGAAGAGTAAAATAGCTACACCTGGTTACATATTTAATCATACAGCATCTGATAGAAGTAATAATTACCCATCACTTTTTTTATATAATCTCTTGCCTCTTCACTGGATATACTTTCTATAAATTCATCAATATCCTTATCCCTGTATTTAGAGATCCACTCACTCATTCTTCTCGGTCCTTTGTTGTATGCTCCAAGACAGTAGAACTTGTCCTGACCGAAATTATCCAGCTGCTGTCTTAAATAATATGTACCCATTCTAATATTTATATCCGGGTCCAGGAGCAGATTAATGTAATAATTTGAAATGCCTATCTTATTGGCAATTTCTTCTCCTGTTGGCGGCCAAATCTGCATAAGTCCCTGTGCTTCTGAACGAGAAACGGCATCAGGCCTAAATAAGCTTTCCTGCCTTATTACTGCCAGAGTAAAAAGTGGATCGAGATTATACTGTGCGCTGTATTTCTGAACAGGCTCTTTATAGCCGTAGGGGTAGTACAGATAATAGAGATAATCTGTATGAGGCTCATCAAGTTCAGATTTTAACTGTTTAAGATTTTTACCAATTATATTAATTGAATTTGCATAATTATTAGATTTCATATATAAAGTTGCAATCTGCAGGGTTCTGGCTGGGTTTTCTTTTATTTCACTGCTCCCTACTTCAATTTCCAGGGAGGCACTGTTGAAAAATTCCAGTTTGAGCAGTTCAATGGCTTTATCTATATGACTTATCTCGCTGTCTTTGATATAACTATCCTCTTCTAAAATAGAATATATATCTGGAATTATACCTGCAATGTGGGGATTTTCGTCTGGATTCAACTGGTGATTTATTTCTTTAACCTGTGATTCTTCATTCATTTTTGCCAGCATTTCACCGGACGCAAAAGTATAATAAGAATATGAATTTAAATCTATAATTTTTTTATAAAGCTCAGCTGCCTTATCACTTTCCCCTAGATTCTGGCAGCATTTTGCCTGCCAGAACAGCCCCTTTTCTTCTAATGGCTTGCCTTTACACGAAGATGCATAGTTGGAAAAAGTAGTTTTTGCAGAGTTATAATCTGCTAATTTATTATACTGTATCATCCAGCCGAGCTGCCATAAGGCATCGGGTAGTTTGTCTCTCCGGGGATAATCATCAAATACTCTTTGGTAATATTTGGCAGCATTCTGCAGATCTTCTTTAAAAAAGTATATCCTACCTGTCTCGTAAAGAGCATCATCACACCATTTGCTGTTTGGAAAAAGTTCTACAAGCTTCTGGTAATACGAAATGGCATCGGCATCCAGATTCAGATTGGTGAGAGCTCTGCCTAAATAATAAAGGCTATCGTCAGCAACAGAACCTGATGGGGACTTTTCATAAGATAAGGAAAGATAATATTTAGATTTGCTGTAGTCACCCAGGTTAAAATAACACATACCTTTTTTAAATAATACCTTACTGTAAAGCTCCGGAGATAAATTATTTAAATAATCTCCCTGCAGTATCCTATTAAATTCATCCAGGGCGCTGTTATAATGGTAAATGCCGAAAAAAATCTCTCCTCTATTGTAAATTTGATTTGCTGTGGGAACGAATGGTTCAATTGAACTATCCTCTGCAGGTAGTCTGATTAAATTCTCCCACACAGTTTCTGAATATTCATTAAGTGGATATTTTAACCATATTTCTTTATAATTTTCAAAAGCCATATCTTTTTTGCTGTTCATTTCCTGGCAGACAGCCAGCTGGAATAAACAGCGGGGCATATATGATGAATTAGGGAAAGCAGTTCGGAAATGCTCATACTCATTTTCAGCAGTAATATAATCTTCCCTGATGTAGAACATATCTGCGTATTCCAGACTAGCTGTTTCTGCCCATATACTGTCCGTGTAATTTTTTATTAATTTTAAATAATATTCCTCAGCCTGGTCATATTTTTCCTGGTAAAAGAGGCTTTTTGCCATGTAATAAAAAATATGGTCCTGGAGCACCGGGTAGCTGTCCTTGATTTTATTTAAATAATATTCGGCAATAAGATAAGATCCATCCTTAAAATATTCCATTGCCTGAATAAAATATAACCTTAATTCTGCAATATCGGCAGTTTCGGTGCTGGTATTACTGCTGGTTTTAATTTTCTGGCTATCTGAACCGATTATTTCCTGATCGGAAACATTTCCTAGATCTTCGCTATCATCTTCAATATCGCTTATGCTCTGCTCATTAACGGAAACGGTATCTTCAGTTTCAGAATCTTCGGTTTTGGTTTCCCCTCCTAATTTTTTTCCGAATATTTCTATATCAAGTTTGCTACACGCCGGTGTAGTAAAGATTATTGAGAAAACAAGGACTGCCGATATTAGAAAAATAAAAATTTTTATAATTTTACTGTTCATCAAGTAAAGATTATAGCTGAAAAACTAAAAAGATTTTACCCCACAATAATCTTATTGTAAATTAAATCAATATTTGAATATAAGCAAATCTTAAAGAAGATATAACTTATGAATTGGTAGGATTGTTTTTGGTTTCTACTAATGTATTAAAAGAATTATGTAGAAAAAGTTTTATTGAAAAAGCCAGTTTAATAATTTTATTAGTTTAAATAATTATTTTAATGTTTATCACAGAGATTATTTCAATATAGCGAACTTTATTTTGATTAAAGTATATGATGACCGTATCTGGTTTCATAATCCAGGCAGGCTTACTGAAGGCATTACTATTGGCGAATTGAAAGAGCAACACGGCTCATTTTTACGGAATCCTCTAATTGCAAAAGTATTTTATCTTGCGGGTTTAATCGAGCAGTATGGAAGCGGTGCTGTGAGAATGGTTGAATGGATGAAAGAAGCAGGTCTTCCTGAACCAGAGTATAAGGAAGGGAAAGGTGGTTTCTCAGTATACTTTTATAAAGATGCATATACTGAAGAAAATTTAAGAAAGATGGGTTTAAACGAAAGACAGATTAAAGCAGTTGAGTTTATGAAGGAGAAAGGTAAAATTACAAATAAAGAATATCAAAAACTATCAGATGTCTCCAAACCAACAGCCACAAGGGAGCTTTCAAAGCTTGTAGACATGGGTCTATTAAACCAACAAGGTATTACAGGAAAAGGAACCTTTTATACACTTATTAAGGGCTCGCAAAGGGCTCAAATGGCTCATAAAGGGCTCGCAAAGGGCTCAGATAAACAATAAACACAACCAGTACAGCTTGGTGATTTTTTTAATTTTTTAACATTTAGAGATTTTCTTCAAAATCCATGGAAAAATCAATGGCTGGTGCAGAATGGGTAATCAATCCCACTGATATTATATCAACACCTGTTTTGCATATCTCTTCAAGATTTTCAAGATTAATGTTTCCTGAAGCCTCTACCGAGCAGGAGCTGCCCCTCTTTTCCCTTATAATTTTAACTGCCCTTTCCATCTGGTCAGTATCCATATTGTCAAGCATTATGATATCTGCTTTACTGGCTATAGCTTTATCAAGCTGGTCAAAATCCCTGACTTCTACTTCAATATTTTGGGTAGTGGGGACACAGGCTCTGATTATTTCTATGGCTTTTGAAATTCCTCCTGCAGCAGCTATATGATTATCCTTGATTAGTATCTCATCGAACAAGCCGAAACGATGGTTGTAACCACCACCGCAGAGTACTGCGTATTTTTCTATTTTTCGCAAACAGGGTTTTGTTTTTCTGGTATCTTTGATTTTTACCCTGTAAGGTTCTGCAATCTTTACGAATCTGCTGGTAAGAGTGGCAATTCCAGACATATGCTGGATGAAATTAAGGCAGGTTCTCTCAGCTTTTAAAATTGACAGCGTTGATCCGCTGATATTACAGATTCTATCCATATATTCCAGCCTGTCTCCGTCATTTTTTAACCTGTCGATTTTTATACTGCTGTCTATTTCCTCAAGCACAAAACCTGCTACATCTATTCCGCTTAATATGGCGCCGCCGGTTTCCTTGCATACGATATATGAAAATGAATTTTTATCCGGTGGGATTAAATGTTTAGAGGTTATATCTCCAAAACCGTCCATATCTTCGGAAATAGCTCCTCGTATAATATCTATTACTTCATTTTTTAAAATCTTATTTTCCATATTTTATCCTGTTACTTTTAAACATCTTTAAAATATACTTTATTCTGCTTTAGTATTATATGTTTTTTCCAGTTTTTGTCATCTTTATACTGGAAATCATTTCTCTGGTGTGTCCCTCTACTTTCTTCCCTTAAGTTTGCCGCTTTTATTATAAGGCTGGCTACAGTGAGCATATTGACAAACTCCAGTATATCCTTATCTCTTTTGTTATAAAGATACCTGTTATTTAAATGAAGGCTTACAAATTCCTCTGCTTCTTTTAAGCCTTTTGTATCCCGCAGTATACCTACTTTCCTGGTCATAATATTTTTCAAGTCTGAAATAAAAGTTTTTATATCCAGCTTATTATCATTGAATTTACCAGCTTTGCTTTTTTTTATTTTAGCTTCATCCAAAAGCTTATTTATACATTCAATTGCTTTATTTTCATCCTCCGGGTTTTTTTGCTCCAGTTTTTTTTCTATGTCTTTATATATTTTCCAGCCATATACCAGACCTTCCATAAGAGAATTGCTTGCCAGTCTATTTGCACCATGCGCTCCTGTGGCAGCAGCCTCACCGCAGCAGTACAGGCCTTCTATATTTGTCTTTCCCTTGTAGTCAGTTTTAATTCCACCGTTTAAGTAATGCTCGGCTGGAGATACCTTGATTAAATCTTTTTTTAAGTCCAGGCCATTTTCCCTTAGTTTTGAGATTATGTTGGGAAAGCGTATTTTGAGGTGACTTTCAGGGATATGCGTAGCATCAAGATAAACATAATTACAACCGCTATTATCCATTACTCTTATCATTTCCTTTACCACTATATCTCTTGGAGCCAGTTCCGCTCTTGGGTGCCTGCCGACCATAAATCTCGTTCCATGACAGTCCCTGAGATAAGCGCCTTCTCCTCTCAGGGCTTCACTTATCAAAAATAGTTTTGAGTCTTTTGTTTTAAATACTGTGGGGTGGAACTGGACAAATTCTATATCCATAATAGAGGTTCCTGCCCTGTATGCCATTGCAATACCATCTCCGGTTGATATTGGAGGGTTTGTGGAAAGATCATAAATCTGACCAATCCCACCGCTTGCAATTACAATATTGGAAGCAGGGTGTATTTCAATCTTACCGGTATTTATATCCATACCCAGAACCCCTATACATTTGTTCTTATAAACTAATATATCCAGAACGAAATATTCCGGGAGAAAATTTATCTGTTTTAAGCCCTTTGAGTGAGAAACTAATTTTTTCTCAAGCTCTTCTCCGGTAGCATCTCCTCCGGCATGAAGAATCCTGGGATAGCTGTGTCCTCCTTCAGTGGTCAGGCTTATCTCTCCTTCAGAAATGTCAAAATTTGTACCGATTTCTATTAAGTCCTCTATCATTCTTGGCGCAGTTTTCACCAGTATTTCCACTGCCTTCCTGTCACAGAGGCCCTGACCGGCGGTTATGGTATCTTCATAATGGTTTTTCCAGAAATCGGGTTTCTTGATAGCGGCAGCGATTCCGCCCTGGGCATACCAGGTTGTTGAATCAGAAAGGGAACTTTTGGTAAGAACTTTTATATTATTGTTTTCTGCCAGCCTCATTGCAGTAGAGAGACCTGCAATTCCACTGCCAATAACAATACAGTCGCAGTATTTGTGAATTTTCTGGCAAAATGATGGACTTATTAAATATCTTGGTAACATAATTTATTTTATGGCTATCATCCTGTCAATAGCCGATCTAGCTTTTTGAATGATTTCTTCCGGCACTTTTATTTCATATCTCTCATCTTCCAGTGACCAGAGAACTTTTTCAAGGTTTATAAGTTTCATATTGGGGCATATGGCTTTGCTGGTGGCGGGATAGAAAGTCTTATGTGGATTCTCCTTTTTTAGTCTGTATAATATTCCAATCTCTGTTCCGATTATAAATTTCTTTTTTTCACTGTTTTTTATATATTTTAACATTCCTCCGGTAGAAGCCACTTTATCAGCAATACTTATTACATCCGGTTTGCATTCCGGATGTAATATAACTGCAGCATCCAGGTGCTCTTTTTTAAGCTGAATGATTTCCTTAAAATTAATCATAACGTGGGTAGGACAATATCCATTCCATAATATAAGTTTTCTGCCTGTCTGACTCTGAACGTAACTTCCCAGGTACTTATCCGGTATGAATATTATTTCTTTGTTTTTAGGAATGGATTTTATTACATTTACTGCATTTGAAGAGGTACAGCAAATATCACTTAAAGCTTTAACTTCAGCAGTGGTATTTACATAACACACTACAACAGCATCAGGGTGTTCATTTCTTAGCTTCTTAAGCTGAGTTGCATTAATCATATCAGCCATGGGGCATCCGCTGCTTTTATCAGGGAGAAGAACTTTTTTAGCAGGAGATAATATTTTGGCAGTTTCGGCCATAAAATGAACTCCGCAGAATACTATAATCTTACACTGTGCTTTTGATGCTTCTATGCTTAACTCGAGAGAATCTCCCACAAAGTCTGCTATATCCTGTACTTCGCCAATTTGATAATTGTGAGCCAGTATAATGGCGTTCTTTTTTGTTTTTAGTTTGATAATATTATCAAAAAGCTCAAGGTTTATATTCATATTTTTTTCCTCTTATACAATATATATATAATGGGTATATAGTAGGAACGCTTTTGTTATTTTAAAACAACATTTATAAAATTAAAATAAGCACTTTATTATATTTTATTATATCTGAAAACAGAATCAGTATTTTTCTATCAGATAAATATAGATTCGGTAAAAAAAGAAATTAAAAAAAGCTTATCAGCTTGAAAGATTTATTTATTTTTCTTTTAATGTTATTATTTCAAATTCAGATACATTTAATTAAAATTTAAATTACCTATATATTTTGGTAGGGATAGTTTTTGAAACTGATTATAAGTGAGAAAGAAATAGCAGCTAGAAGAATTGCGCATATACTTGCCGGAAATGGTGTAGACCAGGAAAAAATATATGGGGTTCCCGTCCATCACTTCAAGCTCAGTGGTGAAGACTATAGAGTCATTGGGCTTAAAGGTCATATACTGAAAGTGGATTTTCCGAAGGAATATGCAAATTGGTTTAAAGTAGACCCGATAGAGCTTATTGATGCTGAAATAGAAAAAATTCCCATCCAGAAAAAGATAATCCAGGCACTGAATAAAATTTCCAGTGATGCTGATGAGATTATCATAGCCACAGACTATGACAGAGAGGGTGAGCTTATTGGCTATGATGCAATGCAGCTGGTAAAAGAAAAAAACGCTCTTGCTCCTGCAAAAAGGGCAAAGTTTTCAGCAATTACTCCAAAAGATATAAACCAGGCATTTTCAAAACTGGGAAAAATTGATCTGGATCTTGCTTTTGCAGGAAGGGCAAGGCAGGATATTGACCTGATATGGGGAGCTACACTAACACGCTTTATATCCCTTGCCACCTATCAGATTAAGGATAAATTTCTTTCGGTGGGAAGGGTACAAACTCCCACTCTCGCTCTTGTTGTAGACAGAGAGCTGGAAATAAAATCATTTATCCCCACTCCTTATTGGGTTGTAAGTGTAAAGCTTAAAACAGAATCCGGTGAAGAATTTGAGGCCACTCATAAGAAAAAAAGATTTTTAAAGAAAGAAGATGCACATGGTGTTTTTGTTAAGCTGGGCGACAGGGGAACTGTCCTGGAAATAAATGAAAGTATTAGAGATATAAAACCCCCAACGCCTTTTAACACCACTGCCCTTATAATAAGCGGAAGTTCAATTGGCTTTAGTGCGTCAAAGACTATAAATATTGCTGAAAACCTGTATATGAACGGTTATATAAGTTACCCACGGACTGATAACACGGTTTATCCTTCCTCGATAGATGTAAAAGAGATCGCAAGGATGCTTGGTAGTTCCGGTGAATATTCCCTGATGTCTGAAGCTGTCCTTGCGCAGAAGAAGATTATAGCAAGCCGGGGCAAAAGAAGATCAACAGACCATCCACCAATTCATCCTACATCAGTTGCAAAAAAAGCCAACTTGAGCAGTGATGAGTGGAGGCTGTATGATCTGATTGTAAGAAGATTTATATGCACCCTGCTTCCTGCAGCAAAAATTAAAATTATAATTGCAACTATTGATATAAATGGAGAGCCATTTATTGCCAATGGCTCCAACATTATAGATGAAAGCTGGATAAAGTTTTATTCGTACTATAAGTATAAAGATGTTTTTATTCCACAGCTTAGAGAAGAACAAATAATAACTGTCACCGGTAAGGAATTGCTGGATAAAGAAACCAAACCACCAGTAAGGTATACCCAGGGAAGGCTGGTTGAAAAAATGGAAGAACTTGGTCTGGGTACAAAGGCAACCCGCCATACAATTATACAAAACTTAATCCTGAGAGGATATGTAAGTGGAAATCCTCTCCAGCCTTCTGAAAAAGCTATTGCAGTAGTCAAGATGTTAAAAAAACATGCTGAAAAGATATCATCCCCGGATATGACTTCAGAGCTGGAAATGTATATGGATGGTATTGTAAACGGGGATGAGACTAAGAAGGATGTTGTGGATAGGTCAAGAAAGATGTTAAGTGAAGTAATGACTGTTCTTCAAAATGAAAAGGATGAGATATCACAGGAGATAAAAAAAGGAATCAGAGAAGATCTGGCAGTGGGTAAATGTCCGGGTGAAAATTGTAATGGGGATTTAATTGTCAGAACCGCAAGAAAAACAAAGAAAAGATTTATAGGATGCAATGCTTATCCCGGGTGCAGAACTACATTTTCACTTCCGCAGAAGGGTCTTTTGGTTACGACAAGGGAAGAGTGTAAGCATTGTGGATATCCTATAGTTAAAATTATAAATAAAGGGAGAAAACCCTGGGATTTATGTATAAATCCGGATTGTCCTGGAAAAGATGAGAAATATAAAAACTACAACAATAATAAAGGAAGCGAAAAGGCTTCTGATTGAAGCAAGTTTTAATCTTCCTTGTGATATTATAGAGGCTGTTAAGAGCGCTGCTAAGAAAGAGATTAGTGAGAGAGCTAAAAAAATCCTTGAACTTACTTTAGAAAATGCAAAAATTGCAAGAAAACAAAAACTCCCCTTATGCCAGGATTGTGGCCTTGTTTATATTGATCTTGATATTGGTCCTGATATCTGTATTGAGGACAGCAGCAATTTAAATAACTTATTGAACCAGGCAGTAGCAGATATTTATATCAGTAATTATCTTAGAAAATCAATAGTTTCTGATCCGTTATATGAGAGAAAAAACACTTCAGGCAACACCCCTGCAATCATTAGTACCAGTTTTACTTCCAGTCCTGGTCTTCATATAAAAATATATTTAAAAGGAGGAGGTAGTGAAAATTGTTCCTATCTTTATATGCTGAATCCATCAACCGGAGAGGATGAAATAATTAACCTGGTTTTAGATGTGGTAAAAAAGAATGTTACTAAATGCTGCCCGCCGGTAATTGTTGGTATTGGAGTTGGCGGGACGTCTTCAGAAGTGGTCAAACTTGCAAGGACAGCCAGCTTTAGAAATCTAGAGATCAGGAATCCGGATAAAAGATACAGGCAGTTAGAAAAGAAAATACTGGGCGCAATAAATGAGACTGGAATAGGACCACAGGGTCTGGGCGGAAAAACAACTGCTCTGGTCTGCAATATAGAGTATGCTCCCTGTCATATGGCTTCCTTCCCGCTGGCAGTTTTTATGGGCTGTCATTCCACAAGAAGGGCTGACTCAAAAATATCGCCGCCATAAATGTCGTAAGCTACAAACAGAGGCAAATCTTCTACTACTATCTCATGTACTGCTTCTGCCCCCAAATCACTATATGCAATGATTTTAATATCTTTTACTTTTGTAGAAAGATATGCGGAAATGCCTCCTACTGATACAAGATAAACAGACTTATATTTTTTTAGAAGTTCCTTTATCTTATCGCTTCTCCTGCCTTTTCCTATCATTGCTTTAAGTTCTGCCTTAAGCAGTGGTTCGGTTAAATTATCCATTCTGGCGCTGGTGGTGGGACCAATACTTCCGCTCTTTTTGCCGGGAGGGGTCGGTGAGGGACCTACATAAAATACAGTCTTATTTTTTAAATCAAAGGGCAATTTTTTATGGTACCTGATAGCTTCAACAATTCTCTTGTGAGCTGCATCTCTTGCTCCGAGTATAATACCACTTAAGTAAACAGTATCTCCGGCTTTTAATTTTCTGATCTTTTCTTCTGTCAGCGGTGTAGATAATCTGTAAGTATTGCAACTCATTTTTTAACGGTCTTCCTAATCCTTCCAGTTTTACTCATCATCAGTATTAAAATATCTGTCTCTTTTAAAATAATTGTCATAGGAATACAGCGGTTTTCTGGCAGGAGGTGGTTTTTTACTTCTCCTTGAGCTAAAGACTAACATAAAAATTATAAAAATTATAAATAAGCCAATAATACCTAAAATTACAATTAAAAAATAGGTCAGCAGTTTTGTTTTTCTACCTTCTATATATATTTTTTTCTCATCACCATATTTTATATTCCATATGGCAATGTTATTATCCCCAATTATATCTGCATTGTGGCTGGTTATTTTTACCGGAAGTTTTACCTGATAGGTTATATTTAAAATATTACTGTCTGCTTTAGCCAGATCATTAATCCGATTGTAGTCAGAATTTATATCTGAAGAGGCAAGGAGTGTCTCATCTATTTTCATATCTATATAATCTTCAAAGAAATATTCTCTATGAAAGAAGTAATCAACTTTTTCCAGTTTGGCATAGAATCTTTCAGGAGGAGTTTCAGAGAAATTATCTATTGAAATATGCTGGAGAAAGTTTATGTCTTCAAAAATAATAGTGGAACTGAAGTGGGTATAGTCTTCTTCTTCATAAGTTTTATATTCTCCTTCCGGGAGTTTTTCAAATATCTTGTCAATGAGGGATTGATTCTGGCCCAGGATCACCCCGATCTTCTGGATATACTCTGTTTTAACTGCTATATCAATAGTCCTGGTGCCGGAACAGTCAGAATTTATCTGGGTAAAAATATCAATTAGCGCCTCGTCGCAGGAAGAAATGAATGGGATTATAAATAGGAATAAAATTAAAATTATTAAAATTTTTAAATATTTTGATTTTGCCATGGTCTCTTTATCGTATTTATAAATAATTCTAACATATCGAATATTAATATTATAGAAAAAGTTGGCAATTCATTATGTTTAACCTATTTTATTAATGAAAGATGTTAAGAATAATTTCCATGCGTAAATAAAAATGAAACTAAAATTGGTTTATT
>VGAU01000021.1 GCA_016870675.1 Actinomycetota bacterium
AAAATTTAGACTAATTTGTTAGATTAGTCAATTTGTTTTTTTGAAATAAAGATGGTGCAGTATTCTAGTCAGTACTACCAACAATGAAGACGGGGCTAAAAATCCGTTGAGGGCATATAGATGAAGTCTCTGGTGTTGGCTGCTGACGCCCAGTCGGGGGCCGATGCTGGAGGTTAAGGTTGAAGGGCGATCCGCAATGGCATGTGGGCGTAGACCCTTCTTCCGTGGAGACTCCGTGTGTATTTAGCTTGTAACTGCATATGGAGGCAGACCTGCAAATGTTTTTACAGCTGCAGCGTAGCCTGCCTTGCGTGGAATAGGAGGAGAACAGAGTAAGAGACCAGGACTTTTTAAATCAGAAGTTCCGGTTATCTTTGCTGAGTGAAACCTATTCTGCAAAAAAGGCTAGTTTTGGTTTGACTGTCGAGGAAAGCTCCTAGACTGTTCTTTTTTAAGAGATACAGCAGGGATTACAGTGTGGACTAAGTGGTAATCTAGTCCTATAGCTGGTGACACTATAGAGGTGAATTTAAAGGAAAACTGCTGATGTGGAAACATGTCAGTATTCCACCTGGGAAATCCTACTAGACCTAAGCCGCAAAGTTTACCTGCCGTATTACCATCTTTTATTTGAGGTATAGATATTGGCGAAAAGAAAAAACAGATCTAACAAGCAACGCAAAAAAGTAACCCGCTGGATTTTAATAATTCTCTTGTGGACATTTGCTTCAGCGGCTTTCCTGAGTTTCATATCAGAAACGATTCTTAAAAGTGTAAATCTGATCGTTGCTTTTGTTCTTCTCATTATCATAATTTTCATAGGTATATTATTTGACCTTATAGGAGTTTCTGCTACTGCGTGTTCCGAAGTACCTTTTATTGCCATGGCTGCAAAAAAAATCAAAGGTGCTTACCAGGCTCTAAATCTGGTTAAAAATGCTGACAGGGTCTCCAATTTTTGCCTGGATGTAATTGGTGATGTTACTGGCATTGTGAGTGGTTCAATAGGTGCTACCATAATTGTAATCTTTTTACTTAAGAATCCTGGTTTGAAAGAGGTTGTGATGAGTATAATAGTGACAAGTGGAATTGCTACATTTACTGTAGCGGGAAAAGCAGTAGGTAAAAATATTGCTATCAAAAATTGTGTTCCTATAATTAGGAAAACAGGACTTATGATATATTTTTTTACACAAATTTTTAAAAGAAGATAGACTTTTTTGTCAAAATTTTAAGTTCCCATTATGCATTTTTTTGCTGATATTAATTCTTTTTATAATCATACAGGTTGTAAGGAATATGATTAAAAGTACTATATAGTAAACTACCACACTTTTTACCGGGAAACTATCAAAATTTATGATACAAAAATCAAACTTACTTAAAATTTTTACTGTTTTTAAGATATACTCAAAAAAAATAGGGCTTGTCCTTAAGAGAAGACCTCCCACAGGCGGCCAGATTATAGTGACAAAAGAAGAAACAATTAAAATGGATAGAAGAATATAAAATACCGGTATTATCAGAACGTTAGCCACCGGCGAAATTAAAGAAACTTCCTTAAAAAAATAAGCTAAAACAGGAAATAGAACTATCTGAATAGAAAGAGTAATAAAGGCAATTCTCATAAAAAAACTGCTCTTAAGCTTTAGAAAAGGGGAAATATTTCCGGCCAATCTCATTGCAGCCGGGTAGATAAAAACTAATGCTGCCATTGAACCGTATGTCATCCAGAATCCCAGATCATAAATAAAATAAGGGTTAAAGATAATTATTATAATATAAGAAAGATATAGTAAAATCTTATGGCTGTATTCCCTATTCCATTCTTTAGCTAAAAGTATAAAAATAACTGTAATTGAAGCTCTTAATATGCTGGCTCTTTCTCCAACTAAAAAATTGTAAACAACTAGAAAAATAACTGAAGCCCAGAATATAAAATAGGATGATCTCACCCTTTTAAAAAACAAATAGACCAGAGAGATAAAAAAAGAAATATGCAGCCCTGAAATAGCAAATAGATGGTACACTCCGCATCCTTTAAAAGATTCTGTCAGGTACTCAGGGACATTATTTCTGTTACCCAGTATTACTGCCTCTGCTATGCAAGCATCTTCAATTTCTAGGTTTTTATAAAAAGCATTTTTTAGACAACTGTAAAGCCTGCTTCTAAAACTAAATATTCTATAGCTTAAATTACTGCTCTCAATTTTTTCAACATCTCCACAGCCGGCTGTAAAGACTGTCTCATTGTATCTGCCAGCCGTTAAGTTTTTAGGATCATTTTTATCCAGATTCCCGGCCAATCTGAGATGATCATCTCTCAATATCGGCTCAATACCTGTGCTATCCAATTTTATATTTATAAGTTCTCCTGTATTAAAAATACTATTCAATTTCCCGTTATAATCATAAATGGATATTTTATCTGCTGCGAACAAAAAAATTAAATTGCCATACTTGTATCTGGGATGGTTTGATACTCTGCCCTCTATAACAATATTATCTCTGGCCAAACTTTTATTTTCATATAGAGATAAAAATATACTTTTACTTTCGTTATACTTATATATATTTATAATTGAATTTCCTATAACAAATAAAATTAAAAAGGGGATTATAACTAAAATAACCAACTTTGCATTATCCTGTTTAAAATCAGACCGTGATGTTTCCCTGAATGGAAGTTTGCTGCCTTTGAACTTAATATTGATTTTACCATGGTTGGAAATATTTAAAGAATGTTCACTTTTTAAAATCTTCCTGGTTATTAAAATACCTATAATCAGTGTTAATATAATAACTACAATTTCAGCAATAAGAATATAGGGATTAAATAAATGATATTTACTACCGGTATATACTCCTGCGGTCAATCCAGACGCCCAGAAAAGATAATATTCCCTGTAAAGAAATGATAGTATTTTCTTTTTTACATTATTCAAATGGATATAAACTGACTGATTTTTTCATATTTTTTCTCCCCGATACCTGTGACATTTTTTAATTCTTCTTTTTTCCTGAATAATCCATTTTTATTTCTGTATTCAATAATATTCTGTGCGATTACAGGACCGATTCCGGGCAGCAATTCCAGTTCTTTTACATTTGCAGTGTTAATATTTATAATTCTATTTTCCGAAGAGTTGTAATCATTTGAATAATCGCCGGTAAAAAATAAAGAATTGCCGCCACTGATTTCTTCCTGAGACGGAATATAGATTCTCTGTCCATCAACCACAATCTGGGCAAGATTAATAATCTCCAGACAGGCATTTTCATCCTGTCCGCCTGCAAGCTCCAGTAAGTCTATTATTCTGGCTCCATCTTCAATCTCATAAACACCGGGATTTTTTACCTCGCCGCATATATAAGCTTTTATAGTATTTTTAAATTGTGGTGAACTATTGGAATCCTGGATGTCTTCTATATCATCTAAGGGATTTAGCCCGGGATATTCCCCTTTTCTATCATCAGCTATTATTTTAATTTCATCAGGATAGGAAGTAGTTTCATTTAGCTTGCTGCTGCCAGCATAATTTTCTGAGTAATAACTTTTAAGAATATTTTCTTTCCTTTTTATTTCTACCTGTTGATTTATATAAACAGCAGTGAATAAAGTTATTATTAAAAAAAGTAGCCCAAAAATTGTCAGATAGAAATGTCTTCCTCTTTTATATTTAACCTTATCAAAAAAGAATCTTATTCTACTTATTTTTTCTTTCGTATTTAATAAACTCATATGGCAGGTTTTATTAATTTATGCTATTATATAATTACACTATAGCACAATTGATGAAAGTATTAAAGTATAAAATGAGATTTATTTAAATTAAATGAAAAAAATAATTTTTAGTGATCATTCAATAGAAAAGATGAAAATATTAAATAAGCATGGGTTTCAAATAAATAAAAAGGCGGTAGTGAATATAATGAAAAATCCTGATACAATAATCAGTGGTTATAAACATAGAAAAATAGCACAGAAAATTATCGACAATAAACACTTTATTAGAGTAATTTTTATGGAAGATTTAGATTCTAAAAAAATAGTAACAGTTTATCCGGCGAAAAGGAGCAGATATGAAAATCAGGTATAGTAAAAATGAAGATATCTTAATTATAGAACTTTCAAATGAAAAAATAGATTATGCTGAGGAAACAGGCCCTATTATTATTCACTTTTCAGTCGATAAAAAACCTGTGCTTTTAGAAATTCTGGAAGCCAGTGAATTCCTATCAGGAGTCATGAAGCTTACAATGAAGGCTAAAAGTCATAAACCTTCGGAAATGATAATATAATTACTTCTTTAAAAAATAATAATTTAAAAAATGGAGTATACCATGGCTAAAAAATTATTGTTATTGATAGAAAATGAATTCAGGGACGAAGAGGTAATCTATCCATATTACAGGTTTAAAGAAGCCGGTTATGATGTAAAAGTTGTGGGTCCGGAAGCAGACAAAGAGTATAAGGGTAAATTTGGGGCAGTTCTTAAATCAGACCTTTCTGCTTCACAGGTTAATTTAGACGACGTAATTGCAGTAATTATCCCTGGCGGAAATGCACCCGATAAAATGAGGATTCAAAAGAATATGGTTGACCTGGTTAAAAGGGCTTTCCGCCTGCAAAAGATTATTGCAGCAATATGTCATGGCGGATGGATGCTGGTTGAAGCCGATATAATCAGGGGCAGGAAAGTTACCGGTTACAGGTCAATAGCCACAGATCTCAAAAATGCCAGTGGAGAATATCTGGATAAAGAAGTTGTGGTCGACGGTAACCTGGTAACCTCCAGAATTCCTGCTGACCTTCCGGCATTCTGCAGGTCAATCCTGGAACTGATAGAAGCTTATAATAAAAAATAATATATTCTACCTGTTCTTCTAATTTTGAACTACAATATTAATAAGCTTATTGGGTACTACTATTTTTTTAATAATCTCTTTGCCTTGAGTGAAATTTTTTATCCTTTCAGATGAGAGGGCATATTTTTCAATTTCTTCTGAAGGGGTACCTACCGGCAGGTCCATCCTGTCTCTTAGCTTTCCATTAACCTGAAATACAATAGTAACCAGTTCTTCCCTGGCAATTTCCTGATCATAATCCGGCCATGAAACTTTATGGATACTTCTCTCATTTCCAGCCTCAAGCCATAATTCTTCAGTAATAAATGGAGCAATCGGGGAAAGAAGTATTAACAATTTTTCAGTCACTTCTTTTACCAGAGCAACATTTTTCTTAACGGCTGTAACTTCCTCCTGGTATTTATAAATTAAATTAACCAGCTCCATAATAGCGCTTATAGCAGTATTAAAATTAAACCTGACCAGGATATCATTGGTCACCTTCTTTATGGTCTGGTGCAATTTTCTATATAATTCCCTCTCCAGACCGCTTAATTTCCCATTTTTAAATTCACCTTTAATATTTATTGCAATATCTCCTGCTTTTATATCATTTTCATCTTCAATTAACTTCATGCTTCCAATCAACTCAATATTTTTAACTACAAGCCTCCAAACTCTGGTTAAAAACCTGTTTGCTCCTTCTACTCCACTGTCACTCCAGTCTACCGGACTATCAGCAGGACCTACAAAAAGTATATATAGCCTTAATGTGTCCGCACCATACCTGTTGTAAATCTCAGATGGATTGACAATATTACCTTTGGATTTTGACATTTTCTGGCCACTTAAATTTACTACACCATGAGGAAAATATTTTATAAAAGGCTCCTTGAATTTTATCAGTCCTTTATCATACAGGACTTTAATAAAAAATCTCGCGTATATAAGATGCATGGCGGCATGTTCTATTCCGCCTATGTATTGATCCACCGGCATCCAGTAATCTACTTCTTTACTGTCAAAAGCGCACCTTTCATTATGCGGACTGCAGTATCTTAAGAAATACCACGAGGAACAAACAAAAGTATCCATTGTATCTGTTTCCCTCTTTGCTTTGCCGCCGCACCTGGGACAGTCGGTATTTACGAACTCGTCACAATAAAATAGAGGGGATAAGCCTTTTGGCCTAAAATCTATATCATATGGAAGAAGTACCGGTAAATCCTTCTCCGGTACCGGAACTATCCCGCACTTATCACAGTAAATAATAGGAATTGGCGCGCCCCAATATCTCTGTCTTGAGATTAACCAATCTCTTAATTTATAATTCACATAAAATTTCCCCATATTATTTTCTTCAAGGTAGGAAGTCACATCCTTTTTACCTTTTTCTGAACTGGTGCCGCTGAACATTCCGGAATTAATCATTATCCCTTCACCGTCATACGCGGCACTCAGCTTTTGGTGATTTTTCCCATCAGGGGAGATTACTTCTTTTATGGGAATGCCATATTTTGATGCAAATTCAAAGTCTCTCTGGTCATGAGCAGGAACTGCCATTATGGCGCCAGTTCCGTATTCCAAAAGGACATAGTTAGCAATCCATATGGGAACCTTTTGGCCATTTAAAGGATTTATAACATATCTCCCTGTAAAACAACCTATTTTTTCAATTTCAGCCGAACCTCTCTCAATGTCGCTCTGTCCGGAGATTATATTTTTAATCTTTTCAATTTCCTTTTTATACTCTTCATCTACTACAATTTTGTCTACAAGCGGGTGTTCAGGTGCAAGGATAAAAAAAGTAACTCCAAATAATGTATCCGGCCTGGTGGTAAACACTGGAATAGAAATATCTTCACTATCATCAAGCTTAAAATCAACTACAGCACCTTCGCTTCTTCCAATCCAATTCTGCTGAATGGTGAGAACCCTCTCAGGCCATCCTTTTCCCAGAAGCTTCATATCATCAAGGAGCCTCCCGGCATAACCTGCGATTTTAAAAAACCACTGGGATAATACCCGTTTCTCAACCAGACTCTCACATCTCTCACATCTGCCTGAAATAACCTGCTCGTTTGCCAGAACAGTCTGGCAGGAATTACACCAATTAACCGGAGCTTCTTTCTTTTCTGCAAGACCCATCCTGTAAAACAGCAGGAAAAACCACTGGGTCCATTTGTAGTAATCAGGATCACAGGTTATAATTTCATCACTAAAATCATAACTCATCCCCATCCGCTTTAGAGCTTTCCTCATTTTATCAATATTAGCCATAGTACTTTTTTGGGGATGTATTCCTTCTTTTATAGCAGCATTTTCTGCAGGCAGCCCGAAGGCATCATATCCGATGGGGTGAAGAATATTGTATCCTTTCCTTGAAAGGACTCTCGCTACAACATCTCCAATAGTATAATTTCTTGCATGACCCATATGAGGTTCTCCTGATGGATAAGGAAACATCTCCAGAATATAATATTTCGGGTCATCTTTATCAGACTTAAGAGAATATATTTTTTCTTTTTCCCATTTTTTAATTAATCTTTCTTCTATTTCTTGCGGTTTGTAAAATTTATGCACCGGCATTTTCTTCAATCTCCAGTCCTCTCTAAAATATCTTGAATTAACTCTGTTTCCACTTTATTTCTTTAGAATCCTTCCATAGCCTTTCAAGCTTATAATATTCCATGAACTCGTCTGTAAAAATATGGATTACAAAATCATCATAATCAACAAGAATCCAGTTTCCTTCTGCCAGCCCACTGACATTAATAGGATACCGGTTATTGTTTTTTAGATGAATACAGATTTCTTCCTCTATCCTTCTGGTTAATCTGGTATTTTTTGCGCTGATTATTATGAAGTAATCAGTTATGATTAATCTGGATCTCATATCCAGTATTTTTATATAATCCGCTTTTTTTTCATCTGCTATTCTGGCAACTGTCTTTACTGCTGTAATTATATCTTTCACTTTTGATTTCTGATTACCAGTCTCTGCTATTCTTTTTATCACTTATTTGTATAATCACTCCCTAAAATTATACTGATATCCACATTGTCCACATTATTATCCGAATACTCTATTACCCCCACACCCAGCCTTTCCTGCAATTGCTGGGCTAATGTATTTACTCCTTCTCTGGAGGTAAAAATTATTATTTTAGTCTGGGTATAATTCCAGTTATCGGCATCTTTGGTTTCAACAACCTCTAGAATTTTTCCGTCTTCATTAAAATAACTTTCAATTATTCCCTTAACCGTAAAAGCAAGTTTTGCTGTGCCTTCTCCGTTTAAAATATTTATTTTTACAATCTTTTCAACTTCTTCCGAAACCGCTTTTTCCGCTGCCTCAGCTTTATAATCAGCTCCCAGAACTATAATAATATCTGAATTTGCGCTCTCACCTTCTCCAGGAGTTATATTTCCAACTTCCAGTATATTCTTTATATCATTTGCTGCTTCCGCTACATAAGACTGGCCAGAATATACTAAAATCTCAGTCGTATCATAATTAAAATTATCTGCATTTTCTGCCTTAAGTATATTATATTTGCTCTTGCCGCTCTCAAATACCTGACTTTTTAAAAGTTCTGATACTTTTGCAGCCAGACCAGGAGTTCCTGCACCATTTAATATGGTTAAATTAACTGTTTCCTCAACAGCAGCCACTTCTTCAGGTGGGGTCCCTTCTTTTTTAAAAATTTCAGCAAGTCTTGAGATATCCGGTACATAGACAATGCCCTCTTCCGGAAGCTCATTTGTAGATAATATAGGCAGGGCATGAACTTCATTCTTACCGGGTTCGATTTTAGAAAATGTGGAAAATATTTTTGACCTTTCCTCCATACTCAAGTCAGTATCAATAAAATCTTTAATTAAATTCAGGTTGTCTGACAGTTTTTCATCACTCTCACCTGCAATTTTACTAATAATTGCATCAAAAAGTAATTTTTGTTTTGTAACATTTTCTATCGGGACTTCCTTTTCATTACCGCTGAAATATTCAAGGAAATTAACCGCTTTAGTCCCATCAACCGGGTTTTTTCCTTTCTCCAGTTTAAAAGTCGAGCCATCATCATAGTTTTTGACTGTAATTTCTTCATCTAGCTCAAGGTCTATACCGCCTAATTTATTGACTACATTGTAAACATCAAGAAGAATATAATAATCTATTTTCATATCCATACCTAAATTCTTTTCCAGGGTAAGGCTGAGCAAGTCCATCCCCCCTACCTTTACTGACTTGCCTACCAATTCCGCACCAATACCCGGTATATCCATCAATGTCTTTACCGGGATGCATAATGAAATCAATTTATTCTCACTGCTGTAATAACTTGAAAACATGATTGAGCTCACTTCAGGTTCCAGCAGATTTTCCCCCGCGCAGGCAATAACCAGGTTAATATCCTGTCCTAATACAAGAGATTCAGGTATACTTATTCCCTCTTCTTCTGTTATCTCCGCTTCAGAGAAATATCTATTTTTAATATACCGGTAACCAAAAACTACCCCTGCTGCAACTACAACCAGGGCAAGCATTACAGCAATAATTCTAAAAAATTTTTTCCCCTTCTTCCGCTTCTCCTTTATTCTTTTACTTCTAAATCCCTCACTTTCTACTTCTTCATCTTTATAACTTTCAAGTTCAAAATCTTCATCCTTAAAGAAGTCATCTCCAGAATTGCGAGGCTTTTTGCCACCATTATCCATGTTATAAGAATCTCTCTCACCAGAGTCTCTACCTTTAAATTTTTTTTCATCTTCATCAAAAGACATTTTAAATACCTCCGCAAATATTGTTCCAAATTTTAACTGTATCAGGATGTAAAAATCTATCTCTCTTTATAATATACATTATATTATTTTTATAAACCTCTAATAAGCATAAATTGATATTTTTTAAAGCAAGATCTCTAAGTTTTTTTACTCCATTATAATTCCTGCTTTTTTCAACTTTGTCAGCAATAAATAAAATCTTATCTGCGAGATTCATATTACAATATCCGGTCGCATGGAATTTAATTGCTTTTAATATCTTACTGCTAGAAATATTAAAATCCCTTAAGACCAGATAATCACCTACGAAGCTGTGCAATAATGGCGGGGAATTTAATTCAAAACTACCAACTTCAAGCTCATTTTCTTTTGCTATTTTCACCAACTCTTCATAATTGAATATTTTACCGTAATCATGCAGTATACATGCAACACCTAAATCAAAAAATTCTCTATCAGACAAATATTTCTGTGCGATAGTGCTCGCATACTCTAAAGTATTAATAGAATGCTGGTATAATGAAGAAGACATAATAGATTTAATCTTTTCAGTCAAATCTTTAAGATATTCTTTTTGCTTTCCAGTTAAAGTAAAACTATTTATAAAGTTCATGTTTTAAAATATAATTGCTAACCCCCTCAGGAAGTAGGTAATCTATTGGCCTGTTATGCTTTACCCTATTTCTTATATCAGTTGAAGAAATAGAAAGAGCTGGTATCTCCATTACATATATTTTCTCATCAGTAGCCCCGGCTTTGCCAAAAAGTCTTTTTCTTAGATCTTCTATACGCAACAGGTTATACCCTGGCCTGGTTGCAGCTATAAACTTGCAGAGTGAAACTATCTCATCGGTATTCTTCCAGGTAAGTATCTCTAAAATGGCATCAGCGCCGGTTATAAAATATAGTAACGAATTCTTGCCATATATTTTCCTTAGCTGCCGGACTGTATCTATAGTATATGACTTACCTTTCCTGTCTATTTCCATTCTTGAAACAAAAAAATTACTGTTTGAAGAAGTAGCAATAACAGTCATTATATACCTATCTTCAGCACTGGCTACTTCATTTTCAATTTTATGCGGCGGGTTACCGGTAGGTATAAAAATTACTTTATCCAGCTTAAATTGACTTAGCGCTTCCTGGGCAGTAACTAAATGACCATGATGGATGGGATTAAATGTCCCTCCCATAATTCCAATTTTTTTATAAAATTTATTGCTTTTTTCCATTTTATTCCCTTATCTGACCCGCACCTAATATTATAAACTTATTAGTAGTAAGTTCTCTTAACCCCATAGGCCCCCGCCAGTGAAGTTTCTGGGTGCTTATACCAATTTCCGCTCCCATCCCAAACTGCTCACCATCTGTAAACCTTGTAGAAGCATTAACAAAAACAGCTGCTGAATCTATTTCCCTGGTAAAATAAATTGAATTCTGGTAGTTTGATGTAATTATAGTTTCAGTATGATGAGAGCCATATTTATTTATATGCATTACTGCCTCTTCAATGCTGTCAACCACTTTAACTGCCATTTTATAATCCAGATATTCCTCATACCAGTCTTCTTCAGAAGCTAACCCGATAGATGAATATATTTCTTTAGATATACTGCACCCCAGAAGCTTTACATTTTTTTCTTCAAGTTTTTTAAGCACCGCAGGCAGTATTTTTTTGGCAATGTCTTTATGTACCAGCAATTTTTCAGCCGCATTACAAACGCTTGGCCGCTGCGTCTTTGCATTTATTACTATTTCTGCAATTTTGTCCATGCTAATATTTTCCAATGCATTATCAATATAAACATGACAATTTCCAATTCCTGTTTCAATCACAGGCACTTTTGAATTTTCTACCACACTTTCAATCAAGCTCTTACCCCCTCTTGGGATAAGAACATCTATGTATCGCCGGAGCTGCATTAGCCTGACCGCATCTTCCCTATCAGCGGATGGGATAATCTGTATTATTCCGTCCGGAAAATCATTATCTTTTAGAGCCCTGCCCATTACCTGGACCAATTTTTTATTGGTATTAAGTGTATGGGAACTTCCCCTTAGAATAATACAATTTCCTGCTTTAAGGCACAGAACCGAAGCATCAATAGTAACATCAGGCCTGGCTTCATATATTATTCCCACAACTCCCAGAGGTACCCTGATATTCTTCAGAATCAAGCCATTGGGAAGATTATATCCAAAAACTACTTCCCCTACAGGATCGGTGAATTTTATAACCTTGTCTATACTTTCTGCTTTTTTTTCTATTCTTTTCCTGTCTAATTTTAACCTATCCAGTAAACTATCAGACATCCCTTCTTGTGTGGATATTTCTAAATCTTTTTTATTTTCTTTTATGATTTCTTCAGTACTGACAATAAGATATTTTGAAATATCGGATAGTATTTTGTTTTTAATCTTCGTATTTGCATTAGAGATAAACTTTGTATTTTCTTTTGCCCTTTTTGCTATTTCTAAAACTATATCCATAAATTCCTCCAGCTTTTAGTTATTATAACACAAAACAGCTGGTTAAAATCATTCCTTAAAAACCACCAGACAATCCCTGTGGATTACTTCACTACACATCGAAGTATCAAATTCAGATAAAATCTTATCTCTGTTTTTCCCCTTTATTTTTTCTATATCCTCACTTGAAAAGTTGCTAATTCCCTTGGCAATCAATTTACTATCAAGTGAAAATACCTTCAATGTATCGCCTTTATTAAACTTACCGTCAATCTTTACCACACCAACTGCCAGTATGCTTTTACCTTTATTTAACACAGCTTCTTCTGCTCCCCTGTCAATAACTATACCGCCTTTGGTTTTCATGCCGAAAGCTATCCATTTCTTTATACTTTTTACCTTCTTTACGGTCTGTGGGGCAAAGAAAGTCCCTACATCCTCACCAGAGATAATTTTATTTAAAATATTTTTCCTTCTGCTATTTGCAATTATTGTTTTTATACCAGAAAAAGAGCAAATTTTTGCAGCTTTTATTTTGGATTCCATTCCACCAATGCCATAAGTCGAGCCGATTCCCCCGGCTACTTTTTCAATATCCTCATTTATTTTATCTATATGCGAAATTAGCCTCGCGTCACTATAAATCCTGGGGTTTTTATCGTACATTCCGTCAATATCGGTTAAAATTATTAAAATATCTGATTCCGCCAGAATTGCAACCAGAGCAGCCAGCTCGTCATTATCTCCAAATTTTATTTCATCTACAGCTACGCTGTCATTTTCATTAATTACAGGGACAATATTTAAACCGATTAATTTTTTTATAGTATTTTTAATATTAAGATACTGCTTCCTTCTGGTAGTATCCTCATGAGTTAACAGTATCTGGCCTATCTTTAAACCACTTGTTAAAAATAAATTACTGTACAACCTCATAAGCTCCACCTGACCTATAGAAGCAGCAGCTTGAAGCAAAGTTATATCTTCCAGCTTTTTTTTGATATTTAAATTCTCCAGACCAGCAGCAATAGCTCCGCTGGTAACTATTATCACTTCCATTCCTCTTTTGATTAGAGAGCTGACTTCATTTACAAATCTCCTCATATTAACTTTATCCAGCCCGCCTGCTTTCGAAGTAAGACTGCTGGAGCCTATTTTTATGACCATTTTTTTAATATTTTTCAGGTACTTTTTTCTGTTTCCCATTTATTACTCCGCAAGTAAAATTTACTCAATAAGTGAAAAAACAAGGCTTCCAATAATTACAGTACTTCCTTCACTGACGCCCATCTTTTTTAACCTGTCTGCAATCCCCATTTTTTTTAGTCTATCTTTTAAATAATCTAATGCTTCTTCATTCTCTAAATCAGTCATAGCCACCAGTCTTTCCAGTTTTTTATTCTTCACGATATATTCATTATTATTTTTTTCAATTTTAATTTTTTCCATCTCCAGATTTCTTTTATCCAGGCTATAAACTTTTACTCTCTCCTGCTTTTTAAGCTCTATGCCTTTATCTTTCTGGAACTCCTCTCTGTACCTTGCCACTTTCTTATATAAATCCCAGATTAACTTATCAAGACCCTGTCCCGTAATTGCTGATACTAAAAAAACACTCTTACCGCTCTTATTTTCAAGAACTTTCTTAATTTTATTTAACTTATCACTATCAGCAACCAGGTCAATCTTATTTATTAAAACTACATAATCTTTTTTGTATACACTAGTATTATATAGCCTTATCTCTTCTCTTAAAATATTAAAAGTCTCAATTATGTCCTGTCTCTCATCTATAATCCTCTGCCCATCTAAAACTACTGCCAGCACTATGGATCTGGTTATATGTCTTAAAAATTTATCCCCCAGACCCATTCCCTTATG
>VGAU01000022.1 GCA_016870675.1 Actinomycetota bacterium
CTTATATGCTTATTATTTAGGTTTTCTTTAGATATCTTTGCCACTTTTTTAATCTGTTATGTTTTTAATAATATACTATATACTAACTTTTTAAAAATAAAGATTGAACATCAATTAATAGTAATAATTGTTACTATTATCAATTAATATAAATAAAATAAGCTTAATAGTCAAGTATCGAGCCGCTTTTAGATACTTTTTTAGGTGAGTCAACAGATTTTTGATATTAAAAACGATATATCATCAAATACATAAATGTAGTATAGCGGATATTGAAGGCTTTTCTCATTATAAGAAAAGAACACCAATTTTTCTTATTTTACTAGTAATCTTTTAAACCCTTTAATTTATAAATTATATTATAGTGTGTATTCTATAAATCGCTAACCTGGGGTATTCTTTCTATCCCATAATTTGATGGAAATACTCCTGTAGGACAGATATCCATACATTCCATACAATCTTTACATTTCTTAAAATATGCTGACTCAGGTATGAATACCACTTTTTTATTTATTCCCCTACCTACAAATCCAATGGCATTGTTTTTCTTTACCTCTTCACAGTATCTGACACAAAGGCCACAAAGTATGCAATAATTATATTCCTTTTTATACCTTGTTGCGACTAGTCCGAATTTTTTTGCCAGTCTCTTAATCTCGGAGTTAAAAGGGAACAATGCAATATAAAGTTCTACCAGATTCTTCCTTATCTGCTCTACTTTAGGGCTTTCAGTACGCACTATCAATCCCTCTTCCGCAGGAAAAGCACATGAGGCAACAATTTTTGACTTTCCTTTTCTTTCTACTTCAACTATACATAATCTGCAAGCACCATGTGGTTTTATTTTTTCATGGTAACAGAGGGCAGGTATATGGATTCCCAGTTTTTTAGCTGCCTGCATCAAAGTGTTTCCTTTATCTATTTGGACCTTTTTACCATCTATAACTATATTGATTTTTTTTTCATCTGTATTTATATTTTTATTCATAATCTTCACTCCTGAAATTCTTATTTAATAAATTAAACGTGTTGTCCTGATCAACATATCAGTTAAATGGAATTTAGGTAACTTCCATTCCATTTCTGACTTCTTTCTTTTCCGCAGTTACTTTTTCGGCAATACCAGTCCTCTTTACAATTGCACCATATTTTGATGGACAAACCTCAATACATGACCCACATTTGATACAAATATCAGTATTTATTTTATAAGGTTTCTTGTTTTCGCCTTCTATAGCGTTTACAGGACACACTTTGGCACAACTTCCGCAACAGGCACATTTTTCTTCATCGATCATATAAGTCACTAGAGATTTACATACCTTTGCCGGGCACATATTGTAGTAGATATGAGCTTCATATTCTTCCTTAAAATATTTCAGGGTAGTTAGTACTATGTTTGGAGCAGTAGCACCAAGAGCGCACATTGAAGCTTCTTTCATCATAATGGAAAGGTCGCCTAAAAGTTTTAAATCTTCCTCTTTTCCTTTACCATCCATTATTCTTTCAAAGATATAAATCATTTGCCTTAGTCCTTCGCGGCATGGGACACATTTTCCACATGATTCATCAGCTAGAAACTTTAAGAAGTAATGAGCTACATTAACCATACAATTTGATTCATCCATGACAATCATGCCACCAGAGCCCATCATCGATCCAGCCTTATCCAGTTCATCGAAATCAACCGGAAGATCGATTAAATTATCAGGTATAACTCCACCTGAAGGTCCTCCTGTCTGTACTGCTTTAAACTTTCTTCCATCCTTTATTCCACCTCCAATTTTAAAGATAATATCTCTTATGGATATTCCCATAGGTACTTCAACCAGTCCGGTGTTATTAACTTTACCAACCAGGGAGAAGATCTTTGTTCCCGGACTTTTCCTGGTACCAATACCTGTAAACCAATCTGCCCCATTTTTAATAATATATGGCACATTTGCCCAGGTCTCAACATTGTTCAAGTTAGTTGGTTTTTCCCATAATCCACTAACCGCAGTCCTTATATACTTCAGTCTGGGCTCACCTACAGTTCCTTCAATTGCAGCCATAAGTGCGCTAGATTCACCAGAAACAAAAGCTCCAGCACCTCTATGAACCATAACATCAAAATTAAATCCAGAACCCAGGATATTATTGCCAAGAAGACCATATTCTCCGGCCTGTTCAATTGCAGTTTTTATATTTTTCACTGCCTGTGGATATTCCTGTCTGACATAGATATAACCCCGACTTGCTCCTATCGCATATGCTCCTATAATAAGTCCTTCCAGAACACTATGCGGATTTCCCTCCAGTATGGCCCTATCCATATAAGCACCAGGATCTCCTTCATCAGCATTAACCACTACATATTTCTGGTCCGAGGGAGTATTTTTCGTTGTCTCCCATTTTATTCCTGCCGGGAAACCACCGCCTCCCCTTCCTCTAAGATTAGAATTTTTTACTTCTTTTAAGACTTCGTCTGAGGTCATCTCTTTAAGAGCCTTTGCTAGAGCTTGATACCCTCCGACCCTTATATAATCTTCAATACTCTCAGGGTCTATCTTTGAATTATTACTTAAAATGATTCTCTGCTGATACTTATAGAATGGAATTTCTGATTCATTCTCAATAGTATTTCCACTGCCATCATTGTAAAGCAGTGAAGTAACAATTCCTCCATTTAAAGTTTTTTCTACTATTTCAGGGATATCTTTTTCAATGACTCCCAAATAACAGATCCCCTGAGGTTGTATTACTATAATAGGGCCCCTCTCACAGTATCCATGACATCCGGTTTTCTTTAAAATTATTTTTTTTGCATATTTACTACTTCTTTTTTCTATTTCTTTTTGAAGGGTAGAAAAAAGATTTTCTGATGATAGGGCTTTACAACCTGTTCCCGAACAGATGGAAATAATAATTTTATTCCCTAATTCTTTTTCAAGCTCTCGTGCCCTCTCCTTTAAAATTTCGAGTGAATCTATTATCTTTTTATTTGTTTTTATAGCCATATTTACCTCTTTTTAAAAATATTATTTTAAATTTATCTTATTCGTCACATCTATTTACCGTAAAATCAATTAAACCTGCTAAAGATTTTCTTTAATTTTTTTGTAGAAGGATTAGTATAGTATTTATCATCTACCATCATAACTGGTCCTAGAGCACAGGCTCCCAGGCAATTAACAGTATCCAATGTGAATCTGTAATCACTGGTGGTATCTCCTGGTTCAACTTCCAGAACATTTACAATCCTTTGTAGCAGATTCATAGCCCCTCTGACATAACAGGCAGTGCCCATACATACTAATATATTATATTTACCCTGGGGTTCTAAATTAAAATACTTGTAAAATGATGCAATATTATAGATATTAGTCAATGGTATTTCCAGTTTATCGCTTATATAAAACAAGACATGTTTTGGAAGCCAATTACATTCTTTCTGGGTATCTAGTAGCATTTGGATAAGACTGCTTCTGTTATAACTATGGTTTTTTATAATCTCGTCAATTTTTGCCAGGTCCTTAATCATATCTTCCAATGTTATCTCCTTTTCTCTTTTTAATTTATTTAAATCCTTTAGCCATATGGACATCTGTCTTTCGAGATTTTTTATTCTCTCAGCATCTTTAAAATTTTCATAATTACTACCCATATTGGAAAACGATAATAAATTATAGTCATCCTGTGAGTTAGTTTTATGAATTTTCCTTACACTAAAATTATCCTGTTTCGTATCTTGAAAGTTTCTATAGGTTTTTGAAGTTCCAATATTATTAAGTCTATATCTAGATTTAATGTCTTCAATATTAGATTTACCTATCAGGCCTATTCTCTCCATTAATTTTATAGTCCTGTAAACTGTAGCAATTCCGATTCCCGGATATTTAATACAAACCAGGGAATGTAATTCTTCCACATTATATTCTCCCGGATTCTCGATAAAAGTATATAGAATAGCTTTTCTGGTTTCAGTAAACCTAAATCCACTAACCTTGATTTTATCCTTCCAGAAATTTATACTACTCTTTTTACTATTTATGCTAAGCAATCTTATTGATAATGATAATGATAATGAGTATCATTATATTAATAATAATAATTTTGTCAATAACTTTTAATTTTATTCTCTCTTTTAATATATTCTCTATTAACGTATTATCAATAATGAAAAATGTGGGTCGGTTATTCATACAAAAATAATTACATATTTTTGTATAATCATTTTATATAAAAATTAATCAAGGAAAGAAAGATGAGTAAATTAATTGAATACCTAAATACTCAGAGGTTTATAGTTATGAGTGAATTAAAATTTAAAGATATCTGCACCAAGCCAGATATTTTTCATTGTGATTTTACTTATAAGACAGTCAATTGTATATTTGATTCTCTTGAAAAAATAGCTGAAGAAATAGAGAAGCTTAAATCTAAAGATTAGGAGATAAATGATTTTCTAAGACCAAAAAATCCTCTTTGTATAAATCCCAATTTTTTTAGTACATTTATAGCTTCTAAGCCTGATATTCTTTTTAGCTTAGACACCGAGACCTCAAAAGTGGTTAAAATAGATCTAGTTACTTTACATGTTTATTTTAAAATAATAATATTAATGTCTATAAATAATATACCCACTATATCTGGAGAAAATTATGCTTTCTGTAAAAGAAGCTCAAAATAAAGTACTTGAATGCAGTATAAGAATTAAAGCTGTAAAAGTTCCTTTACTTGATAGCCTAGACCTGATACTGGCAGAAGATGTAATCTCAAAGGATGATATACCAGTCTATAATAATTCTGCTATGGATGGATATGCAGTAAGAACAGAAGAAATAAAAGGAGCAAATAGGAGCTACCCTGTAAGATTAATATTGCTGGCTGAGGATATACCTGCTGGTAAAGTGCCAACTGTAAAGGTTAATCCTGGTTATTGCATGCCCATTATGACCGGTGCCCCTATTCCAGAAAATTGTAATGCTGTGGTGATGAAAGAGGATACAGAAAAGGATGGAGAGAGTATCCTGGTTTTTAAGGAATGTGCGGAGGGAGAAAATATAAGATACAGAGGGGAAGATATAAAAAAAGGAGATAAAGTCTTAAGGAAAGGGAAAAAGATTTTTCCTGCAGATATAGGAGTTATAGCTTCATTGGGTGAGAGCGAAGTGCTTGTTTACCATCCTCCTGTAGTAGGAATAATATCAACTGGAGATGAGCTTCTGGAGATAGATAAAGAATTAGAGATAGGTAAAGTGAGGGATAGCAACAGTTATTCTTTATCTGCTCAATTGAAGGAAATAGGCATAAAGTATATCAGGTATGGTATAGTTAAAGATGAGAAAAAAATCTTAGAGGAAAAGATACGAGAGGCTTTATCGGAGTGTGATATTCTGCTTATAAGTGGAGGGGTTTCTGTTGGTGATTATGATTTTGTAAAGGAAATCCTGATTGGCATTGGAGCAGAGTTGATATTCTGGAGGGTAAACCAGAAACCAGGAAAACCACTGGTTTTCCTGAAATATAAGGATGGATTTATATTCGGATTGCCGGGAAATCCTGTATCGGTTATGGTCTGTTTTGAAATGTATGTAAGACCATTGATCAAGAAGATAATTGGAGATGATAATCTGTTCAGACCTTCAGTAAGAGCCAGAGCTTATCATGATTTTAAGAATAAAAGAGGCAGAACTAATTTTGTCAGGGTGATGCTTGAGAAAAAAGATAACGAGTATTTTTTCAAATCTACGGGTATGCAGGGATCAGGCATACTAACCTCTATGGCAAAAGCTGATGGTATTGCAGTTTTTCCAGAGGATGCCGGCGATATAAAAAAAGATAGCGAAATTGAAGTTTTTGCTTGAAGAGTAGATAAAATCAAAAGGAAATCGACCAATAATGAAAACATATAAATGAATTAAGCAGAAATGAGTAAATTTAGATTTTTAAAGATTTTTTTATTTTTCATGCTATCTGTAATTATAATTACTACTTCAGTTTTTGCATTTTCTTGTAAAAAAAAGGTGAAAAACACTGAAATTATTCTGGCAACCACTACCAGCACTTACGACAGCGGTCTTCTGGATGAGTTAATCCCTGTTTTTGAGGAGGAAACCACCTATAAAGTAAAACCTATAGCTGTTGGTACAGGAGAAGCAATTGCTATGGGAGAAAGAGGAGAGGCAGACGTTATACTGGTACACTCTAGAGAAGAAGAAGACAGGTTTGTTGAAGAAGGTTATGGAACTGAAAGAAGAGATGTTATGCATAATGACTTTGTGATAATAGGACCGGAAGATGATCATTCAGATATCAGTGGACTTACAGCAGTGGAAGCTTACATAACTATTTCTGCAAATGAGGCTTCGTTTGTTTCAAGAGGAGATGATTCCGGCACCAATAAGAAAGAAATAGAAATCTGGGAAGAAACCGGGACTACCCCCCAGGGTGACTGGTATATAGAAAGTGGTCAGGGAATGGGAGAAACGCTGAGGATCGCTGATGAAAAACAGGCTTACACTATGACTGATAGAGGAACTTATCTGGCGCAGCAGAATAATCTGAGCCTGGTTGTTTTAGTGGAGGGGGATGAGATACTCTTCAATCCTTATAGAGTAATTCCTGTAAATCCGGAAAAACATAAGGATATTAATATAAATTATGAGGGAGCCCAAGCTTTTGTGGAATTTATAACCGGAGAAAAGGGCCAGGCTATTATCAAAGAATTTGGTGTAGCGGAATATGGTCAGCCGTTATTTTATCCTGATGTGATTAAATAATTATGGAAATTATCTGGCAGGGAATAAAACAAGCAATAATTTTAATTTTTACCGGGAACAGAGAAGTATATGAGATTTTATTTCTAACCCTTAAGGTTTCTGGAAGTGCGGTATTTTTTTCTATGCTTCTGGGAATACCGGTAGGGGTGCTTGTGGGATTAAATAAATTCCCGTTAAAAAAGTTTATTATTGCAGTAATAAATACTGGAATGGGACTTCCACCGGTAGCTGCTGGTCTAATAGTTATATTGTTTATCTGGAGAAGTGGAATGCTTGGATTTTTAAAATTAATGTATACTCCCCCTGCCATGGTGATAGCCCAGGTGCTTATTGCCTCACCTATAATTGCAGGTATAACTCTGGCAGCTGTACAGCAGATTGACCCCAAATTAAAACAACAGGTTTTGTCTTTAGGGGCAAATAGATTTCAGGTCTACTGGATTTTAATAAGGGAAGCCAGGCTGCCTGCCCTGGCAGCAGTTATGGCTGGTTTTGGAGGAATAATATCAGAAGTAGGAGCAGTGATTATGGTAGGAGGGAATATTAAGGGAGAGACCAGGGTTCTTACCACTGCTATAGTTCAGATGGTCAGAATGGGTAATTTTGATATGGCAATTGCTCTTGTGGTAATACTGCTTGCTATTACATTTGGGGTAAATTTTCTACTCACTTTAATACAGCAGAAGGAAGGTATTGGATGGATAAGAAGATTCTAGAGATTTCAGACCTTAAAAAAAAATATAACAGTAAATTTTGTCTGGATGTTAATAACCTGTACGCGGAAAAGGGAAAAATATTAACTATAATCGGACCTAACGGCTCCGGTAAATCTACTCTGATAAGGCTCATTAACCTTCTGGAGAGACCCGATGAAGGGAAAATATATTTTAATGGTCATGAAATAACAAATGGAGAAGTCAGTCAAACAGAAGTAAGAAAAAAAATGGCTGTAGTATTCCAGGAGCCCCTACTCTTTAATACATCGGTTTACACCAATATAATAATGGGACTGACGATTAGAAAAATAAAATTGCCCAGAGCAAAAGACAGGATTGATTACTTTACTGACAAGTTAAAAATCACAGATTTACTCAACAGGAGCACTAAAAATCTTTCCGGAGGTGAAAAGCAGAGAGTATCCCTTGCAAGAGCATTGGTCCTTGATCCTGAACTGCTGCTGCTGGATGAACCTCTGGCAAATATTGACCAGAGTTCCAGGGAAAGTTTGCGCGCGGATCTCTTTGGGGTATTAAGGGGTTACGGAAAATCTGTTGTATACATTACACATGATCGGAATGAAGCCATGGTGCTTGCAGATGATATTGCAGTTATGGATAGAGGGAAAATATTGCAGTTTGCCAGAAAGGAAGAGATATTCAGAAAACCTGTAAATGAGTTTATAGCCAGATTTGTAGGAGTCGAAACGCTGGTGGATGGAGTTATTCTTGAGAGAAAAGGAAATGTCTGCAAAATTGGATTGGTGGTAAAAAAGGGAAATATTGAGATATACATAGTCGGTCAGTGGGAAAAGGGTACAAGGGTCACCCTTGCAATAAGGCCGGAAGATGTAATCTTATATAACACTGAAATATCATCTGAAGAATCTTCTGCCATGAATCTGTTCAAGGGGAAAATTACTGAAATAAGGGATATTGGAATATTTAAAAGAGTTGAAATTGATTGCGGGTTCCCATTGAGCTCCTTTGTAACCCAGAATTCCGTTAATAGATTGAAACTGGCTTTAGGTAAAGAAATTACAGCAGCAGTGAAAGCAAGTTCAATACATATGTTTAAAAGGTAAGATAGAGATTTAATAGGCAATTTTTATTAAATAGAATATTTTTGGCTGTAAATAGACTTATAAAAGAAAAATTAATAGATAATTATAATAGAATAATTGATTACCTGAGGTTATCAGTTACCGACCGATGTAATTTAAGATGTACATATTGTATGCCTGAAAGAGGAATAAAATTGCTTGAAAGAAGAGAGCTTTTAACTTTTGAGGAAATATTAAGAGTGGTAAGAATATTATCTGAACTGGGGATAAAAAAAATAAGGCTTACTGGCGGTGAGCCTCTTCTCAGGAATAATATACTGGGCTTGATTGAAGGTATTAGAAACATTCCAGGAATTGAGGACATTTCCCTTACCACTAACGGAACACTGCTTGGTAAATTTTTAAAAAGCCTTTATGATGCAGGAATAAGAAGGATTAATATAAGTATGGATAGTCTGGATTCAAAAAAATATAGGGAGATTACCAGAGGAGGTGATCTCAGCAAAGTATTGGAAGCTATAGAAAGTTCTGTTGAAATAGGATTTGAATCTGTAAAGATAAATGTGGTGCTTACTGGTCTATTTGATTGGAAGGACTCCCTGGAATTTATCAAGTTTGCAATTGAAAAACCGGTAAGTATTCGATTTATAGAAATGATGTCCATATCAGGCCTGGATACTGTAGAATGCAGCAGTAACCTGATTAATATCGATAAACCAAAAGTAGATATAAGAAGTATTTTTGAATCTATGAATAAATTTGGTAAATACAGTAAAATTAAAGAGCCCCTGGGTTTCGGGCCGGCAGTATATTACAGGATTAATGGAAGTAAAGGTAAGATTGGTTTTATTATAAATAAAAGAGACTCTTGTTTTTACTGCAACAGGATAAGACTT
Source organism: Actinomycetota bacterium (assembly GCA_016870675.1). Taxonomy (GTDB): domain Bacteria; phylum Actinomycetota; class Humimicrobiia; order Humimicrobiales; family Humimicrobiaceae; genus Hydromicrobium. The sequence continues at coordinate 9,444 of VGAU01000022.1, forward strand.
ACCCCCAGCGGAAACATAAAATTATGTTTGTTTTCCAGTTCGGAAATTGATATAAAAGAAGAGCTTAGAGAGGGTACTGATAATGAAAGAATAAAAAAATTGATTAAAAGTTTTATAAAGAGAAAACCAAAGGACAGGAATAGTAACATAAAATGTGAAGTGGGAAGTGATCTGAAAATTGCCAGCTTCATGAATAAAATTGGAGGATAGTTTTAAGATGAAAAATCCGGATAATTTTACTCACATAGATGAGAAAGGAAGAGCTAAAATGGTTGATGTGAGCGATAAAAAGGTAGCTTTAAGGGCTGCTAAAGCCAGGGGATATATTATTTTAAATAAGGATATCATTGGTAAGATTAAAGATAACCAATTAGAAAAAGGCGATGTCTTGACTGTAGCAAAAATTGCCGGAGTGAGTGCGGCAAAAAAAAACTGGGAACTGATTCCACTCTGTCACCAGATAAGGCTTACAGATGTAGATATAGATTTCAGAATACTGGAAAAGGAAAATAAAATAGAGGCGGTAGCAAAAGTGAAAGGCTTTGATGTTACCGGAGTAGAAATGGAAGCTCTTATGGCTGTAAGTATCAGCCTGCTGGCTATATATGATATGTGTAAGGCAGTTTCAAAAGAAATGAGAATAGAAGAAATAGAACTTCTGGAAAAAACCGGAGGAAAAGGCTATTATCTTAAAAATTACCGGAATAGGAGGATTTGATATTTTGGAAAATAAAGGAAAAATAGTTTCAATAAATATAAGTGAAAAAAAGGGTGGCAAAAAGAAGCCTGTAAATGAAGTTTCTATAAATGAATATGGTATAGAAGGAGACGGACACAGCGGAAACTGGCACCGTCAGGTAAGCCTGCTTTCATATGATAGTATTAAGGATATTAACAGTAAGGGTATTGATGCCAATCCGGGAGATTTTGCTGAAAATATAACTACCTCGGGTATAGATTTAAATAGACTGCAGATCGGGGATATTTTGACAGTAGGTGAAGAAGATATGGTAATGCTTGAAGTCACTCAGATCGGGAAGGAGTGCCACAAACCCTGTAGTATTTATTATTTGATGGGTTCATGTATAATGCCGCAAGAAGGTGTGTTCTGCAGGGTACTGCAGCCAGGGAAGATAAAGGTTGGAAATAAAATTATACACACCTTGTAAGAAAGATTGTTAAAAAATAAGGAATAGAAATACTTTTTATATTTTATAAAAAATTATAATTGTAATATTTAAAAGGAAAAATTTTATGAAAAAACTATTAAAAGTAGCAGTCATCACTGTTAGTGATAAAGGATACCGGGAAGAGCGCGAAGACAGAAGCGGTAAATATATAATGCAATATTTCAAAGAAAAAGGATGGGAAATTGCTGATTACGGAATAGTCCCGGATGAGAAGGATAAAATAAAGGAAAAACTTAAGGATATTTCAGATAAAGAAAAAGCAAATCTGATCTTAACCACCGGGGGAACCGGGTTTTCACCCAGAGATGTGACTCCTGAAGCAACTGATGAGGTTATTGAGAAAAAAGTCCCTGGATTTAGTGAGATAATAAGGATTGAAGGCCAGAAAAAAACTCCCAGGGCAATTCTTTCCAGGGGGATAAGCGGGATAAGGAAAAAAACTTTAATAATAAACCTGCCCGGTAGTATAAAAGGAGTAAAAGATAGCCTGGAGTTGATATACCGTCCACTGCCCCATGGGATTGATATATTGACTGGTAGGGATATAGAATGTGGTCAGGAATAACATTTGGAATTAAAATATATAGACTCATATATTGCAGATATGAATAGATAAAAAAATATTATATTATAGAATTTCTATTTAAGATTCCCCGGCAGTGTCAATTAATTTATCAATAGCTTCTGTCACCACTTCCAGGGGAGTGTACTGCTCGTTATTTTTAATTAAGTAGTTTTTTACTTCACTCCAAATAACTATTATAATAGTTATGATACTTTTATATTTTATATAAATTTACGAGGAAAATAGTTGTTTAAATTTATAAAAAAGTGGATAGGTTTAATAATAACAGTAATTCTTGTACCCTTAATTCTAGTCGTTGTTGGCAAGATGATTATATTCCCGGCAGATAATTTAGAAGCTGCGCAAAAGCAATCAGAAACCACCGGGATTGATAATACTAGTACTACAACGGACAATTATGAAGATTTCAACGAAGCTGATTTTATCAAACCTGGTGATAAAGATTATTCGGATGAAGTTACTGTTGAAGACACTTCTGAAGGGGATGGTAGTATGGATAATTTAGCGGGAGAATCAGAAGAAGATAAGGATATCATTAAAAAAGAGGCTGGAGAGGAGCAGGAATCATCAGGCGGAGAAGAAATAAAAGATGAACATAATGATACTGGCCAAAATGAGAATCAAAATATCGATTTTACTAATAGTGATGACTTTAGAATTGAAGTAGATCTAACTAAACAAAAGGTTTTTGTATATTACAAAGATAATTTGATAAGAGATATAATCTGTTCGGGAGGAACTGACCAGTCCCCGACTCCTCTGGGAGAATTTAAAACCTCTGAAAAAATCGAATATGATTGGATTCCCAGATTTAATGTGGGAGCTTATTACTGGATAAGATTTTATAAAAAATATCTTTTCCATAGTGTTCCTTTTGATGAAAATAAAGAGATGATTATAGAGGAATATGAAAAGCTTGGAAGCCCTGCAAGCCATGGATGTATCAGACTGAAGTTAGATGAAGCAAAATGGCTATACGAAAAGCTCCCATTAGGTGTAAAAGTAATAATATACAAATGAAAATAAATCTTTATGCTTTGGATATTCTGAAAGTAGCCTCTATCAGTATAAATTTATCAAACATAAATACCAGATAATAGATAACTTTTATTGGCTAACTTACCTGAAGAAAAAATAAGACCATATTTCAATGAATGAAATGACTGTATTTAATGGTGACTTTTTATTCTGCCACAAATTCTTGAACTTATAATAATCCTCCAATCTATTAATATTAAAAAAATTAAGGCTATCTATCCCATTTTGCTTAAGCTTATTAATTGAAATTACTTCAATATCCAGATAGTTAAAAATATCCGATATTTTATATTTTTGTTTTCCGATATTTTCTTTTAAGATACCAAGACAATTTTTGGAATACAATCCACAGAGGACTTCAAAACCTTTTTCGGTTTTAATTATATATGCATCCCTTTTCTTAGAATAATTATAGGATATTGTTGCTGGCTCACTGCTGCTTGGTTCTTCAGTATTTATTCCGGATTCATAAACCAACGATTTTAACAAATTATAAGAAATAAAAGGCATATCAAACGCAATAATTATAGAATAGAAATATGATGCATTCGCAAGGCTTGTATAGATACCAATTAAAGGACCCTTTCCTTTATGGCTTGGTGTAATCTTTTCAGAATTAGTGATATTTAAGGAATTACTTGTATTTAAATTGTCAACATCACTTTCATCTAAAATAATTCTTATATTTTGAAAGGCTGAATTTTTTTTAGCAAAATCATTGAAATCTATTTTTAGATTGTGTCCTTTCGGCAAAGCTGCGTAAATAAAAATTTTTTCAGGAAAACCGGTCTGTTTTCAGTAAAAAGACAGATTTTTTACGATATTCAGGCTGATTATTTTGCTTTAAGAGGAAAGCATTTCCCTGTAATTCCAGGGCATCCATTTGTCCGGGTTTTTAGAAATCATAGAGGGATTTTCCTGCAGAGCCTTAAGATATTCAAAAGGGTTTACCTTGCACAGGCTGCAGGTATGAATAAGACTCATAAAAAGATCTCCAACATAAGCACCATATGGGGTCTTGTAAAATAGGGAGTTTTTCCTGTGTAGTATTGCTTTTTTTAGAATCTGCTCACAAAGGTTGTTATCAAGGGGTGCTTTGGCAACTCGCAAAAATTGTGTCATACCCTTATAGTGCTTCAGCATATATGATATTGCACCACCAAGCGCAGAGTTGGGTTCTATATTTTTTTCCTCCAGTTGATTTTCAAGCCATATCTTTAAATCATCCATAAGTTTAGCACTGTTATCCTGATGATATTTCAGTCTCTCCTCTGGACTCATAGACATCTCTTTTGTATATGCGTCATTTTCATATACCTTCTCAAGCGTCTTTAATACATAGCTGCACTCTTTGGGAAATGACTCGTTTACTTCGACAAATTTCCTTCGGGCATGAGCCATACAGTTTGCAAGGATGGTTTTAAAATCTTTGGGAATATTGCGGGAAAGGGCGTCACACATCTGGATTGGAGGGCCAAGAGTTGCATTTCTTTTTTCTAAAATATCATTT
>VGAU01000023.1 GCA_016870675.1 Actinomycetota bacterium
ATTCTTCCTTGACGCCTCAACAGATAGAGTAGGTATAGGCACAAGTTCTCCACAATTTCCTTTTCACGTTATAAGTGAAGATGGCCCCGCAATAGTCCCAGAGATTTATAGTGGTTCGCCAGATGTGGCGGTAACATACGCAAATATTATAGCTCGCTCGGCAAGAGGGACACAAGCATCTCCGGCGGCTTTGAAGACAGACGATATCATATTTGCTGTTTCTGGTAGAGGATATGATGGAACGCAATGGACTCCTTTGGGTAGAGCCATAATAAACGGGAACGCTGCTGAAGATTGGACGAATTCAGCGACAGGAACATATATTGTTTTTAGGACTGTTCCTATTGGAAGCACGACTGTAGCAGAAAGAATGCGAATTTTAGATAATGGTAATGTAGGTATAGGGGATTCTACTCCTGACTATAAATTAGATGTGAACGGAACTTTTGGCTTTACTCCAGGCACTTCTGTTACGCCCGTAGATAACGGGGATGTAGTGATAGAGGCTACGAATAATACTACGTTAACATTCAAACTTCGAGGAAGTGATGGCGTAATTCGAAGTGGAACATTAACTTTAAGTTAGCGACAAGAAAGGAGAAAAGATGAAAAAGTTATTTGTTGTAATCGTAGCATTACTGATGGGTTCGTTCGCCTTCGCCCAGCCAGAATTGGGCAATGTGGAGAGAAAGACCAAAAGAATTAAAGAGGTGAAGACAGTCGAGACCGAGTATACCGAAGGTCGTATTGACGAGGCGATAAGCAATCTGACGAGGCAGATAGATGAACTGACGGCTGAAAGGGCTGTATGGGAAAAAAGAAAGGAAAAGGTGGCAAGTGAAGGTTATTAAGGAGTTGGGACTGGTATTATTAGGTATGCTCATCGCTTATACAGTCATATGGAATAACTCATTACATATAAGACTGCGCACCGTAGAAGCAAATGTGGAGAGTATTGTGAGATTTTTGCGACAGCCACCACAAGCCGTGCCGCAGGAGAAGAAATGAAACCATCACCTTATTCACGACTCAAGCATAGAATAAAGTATATCCTATGGAGATTTCATAATAGGATGAGATGTCATTGTAAATATTGTGTATTGTGGCGTGGCGAGCACCACGTTAATTTGTCGGAAGATATTATGGAGAATATATGAAAGAGAAACTAAACATCCCTTTAACTACCGCCATAACGATAGGCACGATAATCTTCTCCATTGGCGGAAGCTGGGCCTTGATAAAATCAAAAAGTGATGATATAGACAAGGTGAAAGTCAAGGCCGAGGATACGGAAAAGAAAGTCGCTGTAATCGGGGCTAAACTCGACTTTATCGAGGACACAGTTAAAGAAACGAAGGAAAATCTTAAAGAGCAACGCCAAGATTTGAAACAAATGCTTCAAATACTCACTAAAAAAGAAAGATAAGATTTACCCAAAAGTGAGGGAGAATAAATGGGCTGGCTGAACAAGTCAACTCACGGGCTAAGGCGCGGGACAGAGGGGTGTAAGTTTGCGTCCACTGGGCGTAAGCGAGAGACCTTTGTTTCTGGCGAGTTCTCGTATCTCATATATCATAAGATATATGGGCAGTGAGCGAGGACTTTGAGGGTATGCAATAGACCCTCGCCCATTTATTTTTGATTATGGAAAAATGGAACGGAGAGGAAAGGCGTAAAAATTATATGGAGTTTAATAATCGGCTTCGTGAGGTAGAGCTTGCGCTGGCCAAGTTAAACGGTTCTTTGCCTGAATTAAACAAGCGTCTTGATAACGCGGTAGAGAAGATAGAAGGCCACGAAGCTAACGCCGCTAAACGCTGGAATGAGCACCTGTCCTGTATGGTAAAGCGTGAGAAAGCAACCTCCGATATAACAACCTTGAAATGGATAATCACGAGCATAATCCTGCTCAACGCAGGGATGATTATAACCCTGATTTCAAAGGCGTTCGCCAAGTGAAATGGCTAAATCACGTTTGGGCGGTTTTATGTATTCCCCTAATCGGCGTCATAATGCTGCTTTTAGGAAAAGACAGATGAACGAGGTTTTATTTATCATATATGTCTTATTGAACGAGTTATTCGGATGAAAGAGATTAAATTTATTTTATTATTACGCCATCCTGACGGCCGTGAATATTCGATAGAAGAAAAAGACGATACTTCCATTTGGATAAGCGATAACACGGGCGAGGGTGGAGAATTTAAGAGCAAAGATTTTTTTGAGATAGTAGATAAATTTTATAAAGAGAATTTTTGAGGTTTTGATGAAAGAAATAGAGCTGGCTTCTGTCCAAGATTTAATAGATGAACTCTCGAAACGCTTTGACTCTTCTATATTTTATGGCGTCAAGAAAAAGACAGGTGCGAAAGAAGATGGTGAGACAGAGGAAGATGATGTTTATTGGTGGAATTATATCGGATGTCGTGTCGCTTGTTTAGGTCTGTGTAAGATAATGGAAGAAAAGCTCAAAGAAAGCATAAAAGATAGTATCTCAATAGATAAAGAGGATTTTTGATGGTTTTAATGGCTAATACTTTCCCTAAAGATAAATGTCCTAAATGCGGCAAGGACTTATTGAAAAGTATCGAGAAGTTAGAGCAGGGTGGCTTCGTGTGGCTTATAGTGTGTCCTGAAAGCACGGAGCATTACAGAGAGATTCGCGAACCCTCGTTTCGAGAGGCGCAGGAGTTCAACGGATAAGGAGACAATATGGCACAAGACCCTCGTAGAGGTCATTGGATAGACAGAAATGGTGAAAGGAGCGGGATATATGCTTGTAATATGACACATTGGCAAGAACCATATTGGCGCGATCCAGCTTCTGTTTCGGTAATAATTACTTGCCACGATAATTATGGAATGTTTGTAATCAGATGTTTATCTTCTGTCTTCACTCAAACCTATCCCAACAAAGAAATACTTTTGATAGATGACGGAACTTATAACATGCCGAATATTTCAAACTTCAATGTCAAACATTATAAAGTGGATTTCAAGAACGGCAATGCTTCAAGAAATTATGGCGCTGCCAGAGCCAAAGGGAAATACATTTTATTCATAGATGCCGACGATTGGATTGCCAATAACTTTATTTTGTCCAAACTCGTTTATCATATGAAGGATGAGATTTCAGTAGTGGGTGGCCATTATCAAAGAGTGTTAAATGAGATTAAGCAGCCGCCAGAGGATTTGCCATTAAGTTTTGATAAAGAAAAGATGTTTATACGAGGGTATATTCAGACCACCGCACTTATCAGAAAGAAAGATTTTTTAGGATTTGACGATAAACTCCCAGCGTTTCAGGAGTGGGATTTGTGGGCAAGGATGTTAAACGCGGGAAGGAAATTTACTTATTTACCAGAGATAATTTTATTTCATGGTGAACATTCTTACAATAGAAGCAGGGCTGTCTTGACAGGCGAGAATTATAAAAAGTTATACAGACAACTTATTTACAAAAATATGCTCCTTACAATAGGGACTTCCTTTTCAGGCAAAAGTTGGTGTTTTGATAAATATTTCAAGAGATTATCAGAGTTGAGATTTCCCAAAAATAGGACGCGCCTTGTGTTTTTCGATGACTCTAATGACAAACAATTCTCTAACAAATTAAGAAAGAAAATCAAAAAAATTCGTTCAAGATATAAAGAAATCGTCTTATTATCAGGCGGAGTGCTTCCGATAGATTATGACGCCTATCCCGTTCCCAAACATCTCGCCCAAATCTATAACAAAATGAGAGGGCAACTGATAAAAGGTTCTCATGTTTTTATGTGGGAAGACGATGAACTGCCGCCGAAAGATGTCATAGAAAAATTGTCAAACCATCTTTGGTATGACATAGGAATAGTCTCTGGTTATACTAAATCAAGACAAAGAAAACTTCCCTTAGCTTGGTATTACACCGACAAACTTTATCAGGCATTTCCTAACGGAAAAGATACGGAAGATATTGGCGCGACGTCTTTGGGATGTGTGTTGATACCGACTTATTACGTAAAAATAATCGCCTTCAAGGACGTTCAAGATGATTTGGTGGGCCACGATATAATCTTCTCACGGGATATTGCTAAATTGGGCAAGAAAATTTTGATAGACTGGCGAATTAAGTGTCTTCATTTCGATAAGCGCGGCCTCATCACCCCAAGAATAAAACTCAATCTTGGTTCAGGTTATAAGTATATGCTTGATTATATAAATATAGACTTGGAAAAAGGTGCGCCTGTGGATGAAAGATTAGACCTTACCAAATCTTTACCTTATCCTGATGAATCAATAGACTTAATAGAAACACATCACTTGATAGAACATCTTAATGTGCCGCGGATAAATTATATGCAGGAATTCGTCAAAATATTCAAAGACTGGCATAGGGTTTTGAAAACGAACGGAGAACTTATAATAGAGTGTCCTGATTTTGATGGTTTAGTAAGGCTTTATCATAAAAAACCAAAAGATGACTTATTAAAACACTTTTATGGTATGGGTTCAAGAGAAGGACATCATCATTATATAGGATGGAATTATGACAGACTAAAAAGGACATTAAACGAAGCGGGCTTTATGCGTATTAAAAGAAAAAAGGCACGGGATTATCATGCGAAAGATAGCCCATGCCTGAGAGTAGAGGCGGCAAAATGTTAAGTGTCTTATTTGAAAAATAAAGGAGATATATGCTAAACCCCAAAGTGATGGAGAAGCTGACGAGTGGCAGGTTTCTTTTCACGTTAGCGGCGATATTGGTATTTACAGTCTTATCTATTCAGAAAGTCCTGCCTTTGGATAAGGTTCAGGAGGTAATCTTGATAGTAATATATGCCTATTTTACAAGAAATAGGTCTGAAGAAAAAAACGGAGGCCCGAAATGAAGAACATACTTTTGCCTTTAGGCGATATTTTCAAAAAGATTGTCAAGACCATACCCGCCGTCGTTTCAGAGGTTGAGAAGGCGATGAAGGATGGCAAGATTGACTTCACCGAACGCAAAGACCTGGCTATGAAGACCATAGACTTAATAGCGCAGGAGTTCGGCGTGAAGTTAGGCGTTCTGGTGAGATTAGTCATATCGTTCTTGGTGGACAAAATCGCCCAGAAACTTCCATCAAAGGATATAAAAGTGCCTGATGTAGTTTTCAAGATAACTAAAACTTTTTAAGGAGCAATATATGCAACTTCAAGAAATCGAACGTAGTGTGCTGGCACTTATAGGGTATGACAGATATTCCTCGCTATCCGTAGACACCGACAGCGAAAAGGCGGCGGACTTCGCGCTACTTCATAGGTGCGTCAATATCGCCAGAGATGAGATACGCATAGGGACAATTATTCCCGCGATTTTGAAGCACGCGACGACTATCTCAACAGTCGCCGCCACCAAGCAATACTTGATAGCGAATACCGACTTTGACATACCCGTAAAGGTCAGATATACAACCTCTGACAGCGAGTTTGAGCTTGAGAAAGCGACTCCCGTAAACTTGCTTGACAAAGTTGACAAGACCACTACCCAGGGGACGCCTTCCGTTTATCAGATATTCGGCTCATCGGGAGCGCAGGTTTACATAGAATTATACGAGATACCCGAAACAGCAGGCGAGAGCGTGGACATAGATTATAAACCTGTCTTGTCGGATGTAACTAACGCGACTAGTGAGGATATAATAATGTTGAAATACTCTCTTACCGTGATAAAGATAGCCGCCGCTTACGCGTTTCAGTTCATAAAAAAAGATATGGCGAACTTTGACAAGTGGCTTCTGTTGGGCAGGGCGGACTTCAAAGAGATAAATTTAAGAGAGACGGGTTTTGACACGTCGCCTACTATAAAGACAGAACCTTTATTGGTAAATAAACGAAAAGGTCGGTATACGATATAATGAAAAAGATATTAGCCCTGTTACTTGCTTTCTCATTGCTCGCCAGCGATAGTTTCGCGGCCGGCGAGCAGATAGTCTATCGCAAGGCAAAATGGCTTGGCATAAATCCGCGTATAAACCCAGACCTTCTGTCGGATGACGAGGCGATTGACGCCTCCAATATCACCCTTGATGAGACCGGCGCTTTTCAGGACAGAGATGTCTTTGGACAATATAACAATTCCTCTGGCGTCCTCGGCTCTAATACCATAACGGGACTTTTCAAATTCTACACGACGACTTCTAAATATTTCATCGCCTGCGCTGGCTCAAAAGTCGCGCTCGGTTCCAGCGGAGCTTTCTCAACCGATATAACTCCCACCACAAATACTGTAACGAGCGGCACTTTCTGGTCTGCCTCCACATTCAATAATATCGAGTATATGTTCAATTCTTCCGTGCCGATGATGAAGTATGATGCGGTGAAAAGCGTGCTATATCCCGCGCCTTCAACACCAACCACAAACTGCGCCTATTCAGCCATCCACAAGGCACGCCTTTGGGCCGCAAGGTCAGATTCCTTGCCGTATAGACTTTATTATTCGAGTCTGAATAATGGCGATGACTGGACAACGACTGGTGGCTATATTAACTTGCCAGACCTGACACAGACCATAACGGGTCTGGTTTCATGGGGCGGATATTTATTCATTTTCACGGAAACTTATATCTACCGACTTTTAGGTTCAACTCCTAACGACTTCTCACTACAAAAGACCAATTCAAGCGTCGGGGCTATCGCGCCTCGCTCGATTGAGGTTTCGGATATTGGGATACTTTTTTTGTCCAGAACAGGATGTTTCAGTTTCGACGGAAACACCTCACATAAATTAAGCGATAAGGTAGAGCCGATTATAAACGATATTTCAAAGACAAATATACAAAACGCCTGCGCTATATTCGACGGGCAGTCCAAATACTGGTTGTCTTACACGCATAAAAACGCCTCTTATAACAATAAGATTTTGATATATGACACCATCTTAAAAGAATGGTATCCGTATGATAATCTGAATATAAACTATTTTGAAAGGGCTTACGGCGGAACGGACAGAGGAGAGCTTTACGGCGGGTCGTCCACATCAAACGGAATAGTATGGTTACTGCAATCTGCGAGTGGGACAGAGAGTGTAACCCATTCCACGGAATCGGATTTTTTGAATAATACAACTTTCAATTCAGTAGTTTTATCTGACCCTAAAGTAGTATTGAATAAAGTGGAAGATACCCTGTCAAGCTCTGCTACAAAATTACTTTGTCATTTTAACGGAGTTGACGCGGCGAGCGCATATACTTCCGATGATAATAACGCGAGAACAGTAACTTTTGTTGGAAATGCTCAACTTGATAATGCTCAATATAAATTTGGCAATGGCAGGCAGGGTTATACATCATTATTTTTGGATGGGACGGGAGATTATGTAACCATACCTGATAGCGCTGATTGGGATTTTGGGACAGGGGATTTTACGATTGATTGTTGGCTTAGATTCAGCTCCATAGCAGGAAATATACGAATTGTATCACATGACAATACCGCCGTCGCGGAAAATGGGGACTGGTTAATACAATATAGGCAAGGAGATGGGGTATTGAGATTTACGTGGTATGATGGTGGTTGGACTACTGCGGATAGCACTTGGTCGCCATCCGTAAACACTTGGTATCATATGGCGATAGTGAGGACTGGAAACACGTTAAAATTCTTTATAGACGGGACGCAATTAGGCGCTGATAAAAGTATAACTTCTGACATAACAAGAGCTGGGATAATAGAGTTGTATATTGGAGCAAGCAATACCCCAGACCAATACTTTGGCGGTTATTTAGACGAGGTTCATATCTTAAAAGGGGAAGCGCGATGGACAACAAATTTTACCGCCCCTGTTTATGAATACCCCTATTTTACATCGTCTGGGACAATGACAAGTCCCAATATCCAAATTAACGCCGCCGAAACAGCCGCGTTAGACACGATTTCATGGATTGGGACATACCCATCCAATACAAAAGTAACATTCCAGACAAGAAGTGGTGCTACCAACGATTCTGTCTATTTCAATAACTGGCAGGTATGGACATCAGCTAACACCGTTACTTTTAATACCGTAACAGACGCGACAGTAACATTCATATCTTCTGATAGTAATAATCTGAAAGTTCAGAAACCTTCCTCGGCGCAAACACGCAATATTTTGTTTTATGAGGATGAGGATAATATCTCGCCTAATTGCGCGCAGTTCCAGGCCTTCGGGGCTGTCTCGACCAATAAATACGTCGAGGCGTTTATTCCGACGACAAATCTCTCAACCTATGACTGGCTCAGTGGATGGTATAAATCACCGGCGACTGGCAATTCAGTAGAATTTTACTTTGGAGAAGGGGTATCAAGCGATAATTATGTAACCTTTAACACTGTTCAAAAAAACACATGGGAGAAATGGTATTGGTATATAGGAGAGATAACATCAACTAATAGAGATAATGTAAACTATATTAAGGTTCGATATAAGGGCGATGTTTCTGGCAATATCATCTTGGGCGAGACAAACGCGTATAACTTCTATGATTCTGGCGATACTATGACCTCAAGCCCAAATGACTGGTTGCAATACAGGGCAATTCTCGGAACAAATAACTCAAGTCAAACCCCGCAGCTTGCATTAGTAACGCTTATCTATACTCCCGCCAGCGGCACAAATGAGGCGGCTCTTTCAAGTTATTATCATACCAAATGGCTTACTTTTGGGACGCCGCAAATTAACAAGCAATTTACCGATTTTTTTGTTGATGTGTTCACTGATAAGGACAGCGCGTTAGAGAATTTTTACTTTGACTATGATATAGATAACGGTGCGAGGACAGGCACGATAACGATAGCGTCCTCTAACACCGTTACCGATAACTCCGTCAAGGTAAGAAAGTATTTTCCGTCGTCCGTATATGGAAAGACTTTGCAATTAAAATACAGAAACCCTAACGCCAAGACCTCGAAACATACCATCCGCGCGGTCGAAATAAGAGCGAAAACCGAACCCGTAAATTGAAGGAGAGATTATGATAAAGATGTCCGTAGAGATACCTGAGATTTGGGATGTATCAAACCCCGACTCCGTAAGACAATGGATGGTGGCCGTGAAACAATATTGCGAGGAGCTGGCGCGCAAGGCCCAGAGTTTACAGATGGAGTTAAGGAGTGGCGCGCCTACGATCGACGATGTGGAAGAAGGCGAATTCGTCAGAGCAACGAATAATAATATATATACGAAATTGAATAATGTAATCCGAACTATATCAACATCTTAAAAAGGAGAAGAATATGCCACTTCCAGTATGGGCTATACCAGCGGCGATGACCGCTGTTTCGGCAGGTATGAGTCTGTTTGGTAGAAAAAAGAAACAAGACGTCTCTGACCCTCTGGCAGGCATACGAGGACAACTCCAGGCCCTTGCGGGTCAAGTTCCAGCTCTCGTAGCACGACAGAAAGAGTTGATAGGCCAACGCTTCGCAGAGGCGAAAAGGGAAGGCATACAGGATATAGGTGAAGACGTCTACGCTGGCAGAGGATTAGGCCGAACGTCTATTTACGACAGGTTACGGACAGAGTTGGTGGATAAACTCGCCAAATCTCAAGCGGAGGCGGAACTCTCCGCGGAGTTCGGCGGCCTGCAACAGCAGGCGAGTATTTTAGGCGGAACTGCTGGAATGTATCCGACAGCGCAACCTGCCGAAGAAGGCCCATCGACACTGTCTAAAATCTTGGGCGCTGGCACAAGTCTTTTGGCGCAAAACTGGCTGGAAGAACAAAGTATGAAAAGACTTGGAAAAATATTAGGACAAGGTGAAACTGGAATTACTCCGACAACTGGCAGGAGTTTTTTTACACCTGAAACTTGGGCCGATATCTTGGCCTCAAAAAGAGGTTCTTCAATCTTATTAGCATAAAGGAGAAATCCTATGGCTCGTGATGAGTTTAGGGACATTGTAGAAAGTATCTTACAGGGCGGCATACAAGGCCTCTCCGCGGCTCAGCAGAATGAGATGGCTATGAGGAAAGAGTTGTATAAGGAGATGCTGAAATCTACGATTACACAGAAGATGCAAGAGCGCACATTGAAAGGTTTGGATTTAAGCAAATATGATGTATCTGTCGGGCCGAGTGGGATTACTTATAAGCCGAAATCTGAAGCTGATATATTAAAAGATATTCAAGCAAAAGAAGAAATGGAATGGATGACTGGCAAACAACCTTTGATTCCACGGACTACACCAGAATTTGCTACATCAATGACAACAAAACAACCTTCTGAAGCTACTAATTTAATACCAATAGAATTTGATAAATTTGGTAGACCTACAAAATATAAGGATTTAACTGCCGAAACAGAGGAATTAAAAAGAAAAAAAGAAGTTGAATTTGATGTCAAAAAACAACAACTTGCGAAAGATTTGGATAGCTTTTTTTCTGTTGATGATTTAATAGATAGAGCTGAAGGTGGATTTTGGGAAACAAGAAAAGCAGGATTATCTTCAAAGATACGAGCATTATCACAAGAAGGAATAAAAGGATATGCTGCACGGACACATGATGCGGTAACAAAAAGACTGAGAGTTCAACTTGTAAGAGCCGCTGGAGATGTAGGAAATATAAATATAGTGGAACAACAAGCTGCAGAACAGATGGTTCCTGGATTCTTTGACTCTAAAGGATCGGCTGAAATTAAAAGAGCTTTTTTGAAAGAAGTAACAAAAGCCATTAACAGTAACGATGCTAATGGTGTTAGAGTGGTAATTCAAAAGTTTATGGAGACAGAAGCATATCAGAAGCCATCAAATATCCCATCATCACAAAAATCATTATTGCCTATGGCGGAAAAAAAAGGCGTTGGTGAAGTAACACTTGGCGAAATAGGAGAAAAAGCATTTCTCCCATTAAAGAAATTATTTGAGCCAATAAGCGGACAAGGAAAAGATATTCTTGCTGGGCCATTAGCACCAACATCAATCATGAAAGCGACACAGGAAATTTCGGGTGAAATACGAGAATTCGCAAAACCTCGATTATTCGGAGAACCAAAAAATGCAATAATGAATTTTGCCGCATCGGTGGCCTCTGACCCAATGACTTATGTTGGATATGGAAGACCAGAGTTTTTGAAAAACGCATGGGATTTATTTAAGAAAGCAACGCCACGATTATTTACTCCATCACAGGTAAAAATAGAAACTGATGCTACACAGGCAGTATTGCGCGGAACTAAAGACTATATGGGTAAGGTATTTAATCAACTTTATCAAAATGCCGATAATATTGCCTATGACCCAAAACTCGCAAAAAATATCATACAAAATATCGATATGCCAAAAGAAATCGAAAAACAAATATTGGCTATCGGAAAAATTGATACAATTGGTAAGGCTCGACAACTTTATGAAGTAGTAAAAACTAAAGTTCCACAGATTGCGTGGAAAGGTAAGACATTAGGAAAAGGGGGATTAGCATATAAAGGATTGCGATTCAAAAACGCCGCTACAGCCATCAAAGATTCCTATATGAATGTAATTAAACAGAATGATCCAAATCTTTATAGGGTGATTGATTATTTTGATGACTATGTGAGCAAAAATGTTTATCCACTTCTCGAAAGAATTGGCTACAAAGTAGGTTTAAGAGGAACTCCGACTTCCGCACCTTTAGAATCAATGTTCAGCCCTGGTGGAGGAGCTGCAACCGAAAAGATTTTGTTTGGAAGAATGCCACAGAATATTGAGAAATTTAAGCATTATTTGCCTAAAGAATATAAGGCAGATTTAGAACAACTAATAGATAAAGCAAGCCGTGTAGTAAGAGTGTGGGGAAAATATCAAGGAAGACAAGCAATAAAGCCGTGGCTATATTTTATGGCGAGACGCGGAACTTATTTATAAAAGAATAGAATAGATTAAATGTTCCAAGCAATAAACCTATTCCTATTGAATATCCTATATATTTTGTAACAATCCACAATTTTTGACGTAAATTTATTATAGGAAAATTAAAAAGTTTTATAGTTTCTTCGATGACAGTTTTGATACCAACAATGCAAAATATAATGGTAAATGGAAGACCGATATATAAAAATATATTTTCGAAAATTTTAGAATTCATTCCATCATCTCATTTATGACTAATCCAGTTGAGTATACCATATCCCTATGGAAAATCAAGCCACCTCATTAAAAAATCTCCTCACGGACACCGACCGACATAAACTTAAAACCCTCGCCGTATCCTTAAAGAAGAAAGAAGTTGACCTCGCCTCATATAAAGACACCCTCGCCAATATCCTGCGCCGGATGTATGACCTGACAGCCATAGTCCAGAAAGCCATCCGCCGGACAGAGCAGGAACAGGGGGACTGCAATACCATCATTGCCGAGATAAAGGACGTCCTGGGGGAAATGCTCGTCTAAAAATCCTCGCCACGTTCGCTCCAGAGCCACTTTATTTAAGCCAGCCATATCAGATTATCAACTTTTTCAAGCACAAAATCCAAAGTTGGGAATCCAAACTATTTTAACTTTTTTCTTGCAAAAGTGGGAAACATAGTGTATACTTACTACTGACGATTGAAGCTCTTTGACAATACCGGACGGCACGGCGCAGCGAAGCGAGCGGCGCATAATAACGCTGATGAATACTGGCGGCGGTGCTAAGGGGTGCAAGAAAGGAAAACATGAACTATACAAAACACCAAGAATTGTATTCTGCATTTTGCGATAACAACTTCAAAAAGATAAATGATATTTCAGCTAACAACATGCGTATAACTTTTTGGAGTAATGGAACAGAGATTTTTATACTCCAAGAATTTATCGCAAATGGCGATGATGTAGAAGGATATGAACTATATAAACGAGCGGGCAAAACTAACTTACACCAAGAAACCCTGAATATCATAAATGGTGAAGAACAAGCCCAGGACATAGTTCATATTCTCAAAGACAAGCTCCATCGTCGCAACCTTCAAATCGCTAACCTCAAGAAGCAATTAGGGGAATTGAAAAAAGATGGCATTGTAAGACGATATAGTGATGGCCATCCAAGATTTGATTAGCATTTAACCGTTAACCAACAACACGGCCCATAGGCCACAACCGCACCCTCGTCTGGTATTGTTGCTCAATCGGTAAAGTCAGTTGAGACCATAACAAGGTCGAAAGCGAAAAGATGATAAAGCGAGAAGCAGTCAAAATAGATAAACGATTACTCGATTTTTTGCGGGATCTGAAAAGAAGCGATAATCGAACTATTACGTGGCATCTCGAAAAAGGCATATCCAACTACCTAAAATCGAAGAAAGTGGCTGTAATAGGCGATATGAGAAAAGCGGGTCGTCCACGAAAGAAAAATTTGCTTTTTTCAGAAACCTGATGTATACTTATAGGCGAACGTAGGGGAGGTAGTATGAAACGAGAAAGACCTGTGAGCGTAAAAGAAAGGACGGATTTTTTATGTCTATAAACCCCGAGGGATTTAACCGTCCGCTATCGAAAGATAGTAAATGCTCACAGGCACTCGGGGTTTTTCATATAGGAGTAGGAATTTATGTCAAATGGTTATAAAAAGAAAAAAAATAAACGAAATGAAAAATCGATTACTTATGTAAATTTAATGAATTTTACTTGTGCCTTTCCTTATTGTGAAAGTGGGTTAAATGTGGAAGGTCATCATATAATACCTTTGTCAAAAGGTGGTGCTGATGCATTTTGGAACATTATTTCTTTATGTTTCGACTGTCATAGGAGAAAAGGCCTTCATCGTAATTGG
>VGAU01000024.1 GCA_016870675.1 Actinomycetota bacterium
TTCTGTTGCTAAGAATATTGCAGATAGACTTGGCGGCATAAGTTATATAATACATTCTCCGGCTATCCTGGACAGTAAAGAGATAAGGGAGATTGTGGAAAATGACAGTAATACCAGGGAAATAATCAAGTTATCTGAAAAAATTGATACTGCTCTGGTAGGTTTAAGTGACATAGGTCCAGATTCTACATTAATCAAAACAGGCTGTTTCAGCTTAGAGGAATTTAAATATCTGGATAGTTTAGGAGTAGTAGGGGATGTTAATCTTATTTTTATAAATGAATATGGTAATCATGTTCCAAATAGGATAGATGAGAGAATTGTAAGAATTTCACCTAATAGATTAAAAAAAGTTAAAAATGTTATAGGGGTTGCTTTTGGCAGGAGAAAATTAAAGGTTATTCTTGGCGCTTTAAGGGGCGGCCTGATTAACATTCTGTTTACTGACGAAGAAACAGCAGAAAATATTATTAATTCAGGATAAATTTCAGGATAAGTTAATACGAGGTAAGTTATGTGTAACGATTCAAAAGCTAAAAAGCCTTATATAAATATTGATGGATATAGAATGGAAGATAAATTTAGCGAGCTGGATGACAGTATAAAAATAGAAATGCTAAGGAAAATGTACGAGATAAGGCATTTTGAGAATGAAACCGAGCAGTTTATTATAAGGGGGATGATTCATGGTACGTGTCATCTATATATCGGTGAAGAGGCAACTGCTGTTGGGGCAATTTATGCCATAAATGATGATGATTACATCACTTCAACTCATAGAGGTCATGGCCATTGTATTGCGAAAGGCGCAGACCTGAATATAATGATGGCAGAGCTATTGGGCAAAAAGACAGGGTATTGCAAGGGCAAAGGCGGGTCAATGCATATAGCTGATGTAGGTTCAGGAAATCTTGGCGCAAATGGAGTAGTGGGAGGAAGTATTGGTATTGCCACAGGGGCAGCACTTACCTGCAAGATGAAAAAGAATGGGAAAATTGTGGTATGTTTCTTTGGAGACGGCGCGGCCAATCAGGGAATATTTCATGGTTCCATTAATATGGCTTCCATATGGGATCTTCCCATAATTTACCTCTGTGAGAATAATGTCTACGGTATGTCAACATCGGTAAAGGAAGCATTTAATATAGAAAAAATATCGGATAGAAAATGTGCTTACGGCATAGAGGGGCTTACTATTGATGGGAATAATCTTGTTGAGGTGTTCAATGCAGTTTCACATTTTACAGGCGAGTGCAGGGCTGGAAGAGGTCCTGTTTTAATTGAAAGTCTGACATACAGGTGGATGGGTCATTCTAAAAGCGACGCTCAGGTTTATAGAACTAAGGAGGAAATAAAACAGTGGGTGGAAAGGGACCCCATAGAAAGGTATAAGAAAATTTTAATTGACCAGAAGATATTAACCGAAAAGGAAGACAGGGATTTGGAAAAAGAAGCAATAAGTCAAATAGAAGAAGCTGCAAAATTTGCCAGGGAGAGCCCTTTTCCGGAACCTTCAGAAGTTGAAGATGATGTTTATGCCTGAAAATGTCATTACTAATTTATAATTTGTGGAGATATTTTTACTGCGATGAGAGAACTAACATATCTTGAAGCAATAAGAGAAGCGATGCAGCAGAAGATGAGGGAAGACAGTAATGTATACCTCATAGGAGAAGACATAGCAGAATATGGGGGAGCATTTGGTGTGACCGTGGGAATGCTGGAGGAGTTTGGAAAAGAGAGGATAATAAACACTCCGATTTCTGAAGAAGCCATAATAGGAGTTGCAACCGGAAGCGCAGTTACCGGGATGAGACCAATAGCCGAGATAATGTTTTCGGATTTTATAACCATAGCTATGGATCAAATTGCAAACCAGGCTGCTAAAATAAGGTATATGTTTGGAGGGAAAGCTAAAGTGCCTCTTGTAATCAGAACTGCAGGGGGCGGCGGAACCGGAGCTGCTGCTCAGCATTCACAGAGCCTCGAAGCACTTGTTGCCCACATCCCGGGCTTGAAGGTTGTTATGCCCTCCTGTCCATATGATGCAAAAGGGCTTCTTGTCTCATCAATAAATGATGATAATCCAGTAATTTTTATAGAGCACAAGTTGCTTTATAATAATAAAAAATGTATTCAAAATGTTCCTCGCCAGATGTACGAAATTCCACTGGGGAAAGGTGACGTCAAAAGAGAGGGCAGCGATATAAGTGTAGCTGCTACTTCTTATATGGTCCAAAAATCACTGGAAGCAGCCGAAAAACTTTCACAGGAGAAGGGTATTGAATGTGAGGTAATAGATATAAGAACACTCAGACCTCTTGATATTGATATTATACTAGATTCAATCAAAAAGACAGGCAGGCTCCTGTGTGTGGAGGAGGCGCCAATTTTTGGAGGTTTTATGGGTGAAGTTTCTGCGCAGGTATCTGAGAAAGGATTTAACTGGCTGGATGCTCCTGTCGTAAGAGTTGCCGGGAGAAATTGTCCGGTTCCATATAGTTTGGTACTCGAACAGGAAATGATTCCCGGTGCCAGCAGGATTGAAAAAGGGATTTTAAATCTCTTAAATAAAACTTAGTATTTTATTGGATTTCTGTATGTTATTATAAACGGTAAATAATGTGAGCGGATTTTTATCGATTAGTAAGTAATATTAAATGTAATCATAATAAAAACATATAAATTTTATAACTGATAGGTCAAATTTTTATTATATTGGAGGGTTAAGTGATGCATGAAGTTATTATGCCTAAATTAGGGCTTACCATGGAGTCTGGCAAAATTGAAAAATGGCATAAAAAAGAAGGAGATAAAGTAGAAATTGGAGAAGTACTTTTTGAAGTTATGACTGATAAGGTAACTCTTGAGGTGGAGTCATATAATTCAGGTATTTTAAGAAAAATATTAAGAACTGAAGGAGAAGAAGTCCCTGTAACTGAAGTGATAGCATATATTGGTGAAAGAGATGAAGAAATTCCTCAAGCTGAATCGGAATTGGCAGCTGAAGATAAAAAAAAAGTAGAAGTAAAAAAAGCTGAAGAAGCAGCTGAAAAAGTTAAAGAGGTTCCCGGGATTTCCGGTGAAGGAGTTAAAATATCACCTCTGGCAAGAAAAACTGCAAAAGAGATAGGTATAGATTACAAGTCAGAAAGAATTGCAGGCTCAGGCCCCGGGGGAAGAATAGTAAAAGAAGACATAATAGCTTATTCTAAAAAGAAAGGAAAAGCGCTGGGAGAAGAAGCAGCACCCGTAACAACAAAAGGTATTACCGTAAAATCATCAAGCCCGCTTGAGGGTATAAGGAAAGTAATAGCCGAGCGTATGAGTTATTCCAAGTCAAATATTCCACACATAGTTTTAAATGCAAAGGCTGATGCCACTCAGCTTATAGACTTAAGGGAAAAATTCAAAGAAAAGATACTCGAAAAATACGGGATTAAAATAACTTATACTGATTTTATATTAAAATCAACGGCAGTCGCACTAAGGGAGAATTTAGAAGTAAATTCAACTTTTTCTGATGGAAACTATATAATATATGATGATGTGAATATAGGTGTGGCGGTTTCATTGGAAGGAGGACTTATAGTTCCCATTATCTTTGACTGTGACAAGCTGGGAATTCTTAATATTGCAAAAAAAAGAATTGAACTTGTTGGTAAAGCAAGAGATGGGAGGCTCAGCCTGGAGGAGATCTCAAACGGTACATTTACAGTAACCAATTTAGGAATGTATGGTATAAGGTCTTTTTCACCCATAATAAATCCTCCCCAGGCAGCTATACTTGCTGTTGGAGAAATATATACTGAGCCTGCAGTAGTAAATGGGAAGATTAAGCCAGAATCCTTTATAGATCTTTCTGTTTCATGTGATCACAGGATAATTGATGGAATGATAGGAGCCAAATTTCTGCGGAGAATAGTGGAACTAATAGAGAATCCGGCAGAATTGGTTAATTAAATTTGTAAATTTTAGTGGAGTAATTTTTAGAAATGAAAGACAAAGAAGCAAAAATAGTACTGTTTTGTGTCAATTGTAATAAAGAATCACCACATACAGTGCATTATATAGAAAATTACCTGCGGAGCGTAGCCTGTGATAGCTGCGGCAAGAGAATAGAAATTGATAGACGCCACTTGAGAACTGTTTTTGCCGAGGATTTTATAAATAGAATTTTAACCAAGCCGCATAGAATGACCGAAGATATGAAAAAAGCAGTGGCAACACTGATGCCCTTTCTTCCCAGGAGACTATTTAGAGAACCTCTAAAAGTGATAAAAGAAGTATATGCTGTGTTGAAAAAAGATAATGGTAATAACAACATTAAAAAAAGGTAGTCAGCATTTTTAGAACAATTATATAATTCTCAACACAGGGATTTTAAAAATATTACCAAAGCTATCCAGCAGTTGTTCTTTGACATCATAGATAGGAATGGTTTTCTTTAAAATTTCTTTTATTGAGGTCTGGGGATAATCTTTTAAGCCGCAGGCTATTATGTTGTCAAAATATTTTAAATCGTTGTTCACATTTATTGAAAACCCGTGAAATGTAGTCCATTTTTTAATTTTCAGGCCAATTGACGCTATTTTAAAATTGTTAACAAATATTCCCCTATGCCTATCTATTCTTGTACCCTGAATATTATAACTGGCAAGCATATCTATTATAACCTCCTCAAGATTATAGACAAAAAAAGGTAAATCTTTTTTTATTAGAGCCAGATTAAAAATTATATAACAGACAATCTGGCCCGGGGTATGTAGGGTTATATCACCACCGCGGGTAGATTGTACCAGTTCTATACCTTGCTGCTGGAGCTCTTCCCTGCTTACCAGTAAGTTACTGGTATTCCTATTGCTTCCTATTGTTATAACCGGATAATGTTCAAGCAGCAGTATTAAACCAGGGTTATCTTTTAATTTTATCAGTTCAAAAAGTTTTGTTTGTAGATTGTAAGCCTCATTATAAGAAATGAGACCCAGATCAAAACTTAGAATATTTTTATATGTATTATGGTTCTTAAGGCTATTTATTATTTTATTAATTCCGGCTGAAGTTTTTTGTTTTGAGGTTTCCATAATTTTGTATAATATAATTGATTAATTTATTTTACCATATTAATGATCATAATTATTTCTGTTTATAGGTGACCGGAAGAAAGGAGTTTTTTATAATATGGGTATTAAAAAAGTAGACCTTGCATTAACTGTTCATTCACACCCTACGCTTTAGGAGGCAGTTATGGAAGCTGCAGAAGATTGCTTTGGGATTGCAACCCATAAATAAGTAGGTTGAAAAGTACGAATGTTAATAAGTAAAATATGTTGTCAGTTAATTTAAAATACTTTGACATAATATTAAGTTGTGTTAAAATTAGTTTCCTAAATCTGAAATATAATTATTTTATTATAAAATATTAAAAATTTAAGATTCTATGAATACCGGCAGCTCAGTAGTTCTAACCAAAAGAGTAATAATAACTTCATCAAATCCTATAACCAAAGAAGATTTTGTTAAGAAAATAGGAGAAATTGCCAAAAATATTGTTGATTTTCTTAAAAAAAATGGCTGCACGAAATTAGGTCATATGAAGTTTATTTCAACCACTGATGGAGAGGATTATCTGCAGTTAAGTATTTTAGATATAGCCCAAAAGCCGAAAATTAACGGTATCTTAAGAAAAACTTTTGAGAAGATCAAACTCACTTTTAATATAATTGAATTTGGAGTGGGTAAGGAAGAAATTGATAGCAAGATAAATGAAGAGATAAAGAATATACAGGTATATTTTAATAATAAATAATTTTTTTACCAATAACCAATAATATTCAACCTTAATTCCTTCAGATTCATCAAAATTTAAAATATCCAGTCTAATAGATAATTGAGATTGTATTGATTCTACTTTAATTTTTATGGCTAATTTTCTATTTATGGGTATTGTTACCATAATCAAGCTTAAAATCAGATGGGAGATATTTCAAATAAAGGAATTTTGAGATGCTGCTATAGTTTATTTTTAATAAATCTTCCGGATCAAGGTATTTTTTATCATATATTACACCAAAATGGAGATGACACTGGGAATTTGAAGGGTCATCATCTGCGCCAATAGCAGCAATAATTTCTCCCTGTTTAACATAGGTGCCGGTGGATACATAGATTTGCATTAAATTAAGATAGGTAGTCCTAATTTTTTGATTATGCTTTATTACCAGTGTCCTCCCTCCTGTAGGTGAAAAGCCAATATAGCTTACTATACCATTTCCGGCTGCAGCTACCTTCTGTCCATATTTTCCTTTTATATCAATTCCTGTATGTTTTAAAAACCTCTGCTTATCTGTATCCAGGTAGCTTTGCCTGAATCCTGTTATAATCTCACCCTCTATGGGTATTATAAACGGAGATTTGCAGTCTGGGTAAACCATTGATGGGAAGCTTATTAGTACGCACAGAAACAACAACAGTAATAAAATAGATTTGAACACAACATTAATTTTACTAGTGATTTTACTAGTGTTATTTTGAACATTATTAAATTTATAATTGTTGGATCCTGTACTTGCTTGAGTCATAAAATGGTTTTCTATTAAATTATTTCATGATATTAGATTGTAATTATATACCAATGATATTTTTATGTAAATACACAATATAATAAAAGCACAATTATTTTAATAAAATTTCAACAAAATTTTTACTGCATAGGTATAAATTTTATGGTAATCTCTCTATACATATAATTTTATAAAAATTTTAAGGAGATGTAAGGAAGTGATTAATATGAATAAGAGGATAAAAGAAATACTTTCCCGGTATAAGAGTAAAAATCTTGGAACTATTAAAAATTTATATAATATACTTATGCATGGAAAATTAGGCGGAACTGGAGGCCCTGGATTTTCTCAATGAAATACTAAAAATTTATATGGGATGTTAGAATAAATAAAAATGTTTTTAAAATTTGTAGAAATAATATAGCTAAAGTGTATTAAAATTTATGCAAAAAGTATATAATAGATATTAGTTATAAGAAATTAGATTAATTAATTTCTTGTTATTTTAGCAAAACTTATTATAAAAAGAATATAAAATATTGTATTGTCAAATATAAAATAAATAATATAATTAATTCAATGAGAGTAATACTCATTGGGCGGGGCGCATTTTAAATTTATAGAAAAAAATATTTTTTAATTTAGAAATATGAAAGGAGAGAGAAAAAATGAATAAAGCGGAGTTAGTAGATGCTATAAGCAGTAAAACGGATTTATCAAAAAAGGATATCGCCATCGTTATAGATGCTATGCAGAAATCTATAACTGATGTATTGGTAAAAGGTGATAAAGTATCTTTAGTTGGTTTTGGTACCTTTCAGGTGTCTAAAAGAAAAGCAAGAACTGGATTGAATCCCCGTACAAGAGAAACTATAAAAATTCCAGCTTGTACTGTTCCTAAATTTGTAGCAGGAAAAGGATTAAAAGAAAAGGTTAAGTAAAGTTTTAAAGTTTTAATTTGGTAAAATATATTTGAGCATATAAGAGATAAAAAAGGCATTCTAGGAGTCATTCTATGTGAATGCCTTTTTTATTAATCTTTTACTTTATATTTATAGGGTATAATTTATCTCTGCTGTAATCATCATATTCATCATAAAAGTTATATATTACTCTAATTAAAGGTTAATGAATTCAGCATTCCTATGTAAACAGCCGTAGCTATATCAATGTTGCTTTTCTCTGTAACAACAAAAAGATAATATATTTTACCCTTATTTTCAGCAAAGCAGTAACCCATTACCCAGTTGTTATTATCATTATCTGTATAACTGTAAGTGTGTTCCTCGCAGGGAGTACCATTTTCCAAAACCGCATCGTTTTTAATCTTATCAACAAAAGTCCAGCCCTGCTGCTCAGCAGCAATTGCTGAGGCATCATCGGCGAATTCTTCATAAGATGAATAATCACCAAGTGAGTTTGTTGCACTAAACTGTAACCCCACTGGTATGTTTTGAGAAGGTGGGGCAATGCTTAAGCCAACCTCTTCCGCTGTTTTACTTTCCTCATAAGTCCAGTTGTCAGGTATTGTTATTGCAAATCCGAAATCAGTGCTGGAATACTTATTGTCCTTGTCAAACGTAACTGCTGCTTCTGCGACTTCACTTGTAACCTCAAAATCAAAGGAGCCGTACAAATTATCATTTAAATATATTTCGACTTTATAGTTGTCTTCCGGGATAAATCCTGTTGTCCATTGGAAGGTAAAAGCTATATATGATGGACTATAGTAATCTACCGTCATATCATTCTTGGTTTCACTTAACAGCTCACCTGTACTTGATTTCCATTGTGCCTTTAAAGTATTTCCTATGATTTGATAATCAACTTTTACACAGGCATAAACAGTTTCATTTGAATTGAACTTTTGAGTTGTGGTAACAGGCACATTATTTTGATCAACCTGGTCCGCAAGTGAAACCTCCAATATTTTCACCTGAGGTTTATTTACCTTGAAAGTCGCGGTTTTGATCAGTTCCCCGTTATTATAAAATTCTACCTTGTAATCACCGGGCGGAATAATTGATGATTCATCTAAAGGATAAATATCCGATTCAAGAATGCCTTCAAAATAATTTCCTTTTTGATCCTTATTGTACTGGTCTCCTTTATCCAGTACTGTCTCTCCGGTATCTAGATTTGTCCATTTAAATCTCCAGTTATCCCCGCCTTTGGTGTTAGAATATTTTACCGTTGCGTATATATGTTGAGCTGTTATCTCAAATTCAGTTTTTGTATCCAGAGGTTTGTATGTGTCCTTTTCTACGCTTGAAGAAATTACTATATCTTCAAATGTCAGTTTTTAGTGTGCAGGCGGAAGAAATCGGAATCAGGCTTATGCAAAAAATTGTTATCAAAGCCGCAGTCATGATTTTATTTATCAGTATTTTTTTCATTATTTCCTCCCTTGTTTTTTTGAGTCTTCTTTATTATAAAAATTTTTATTCCGTATTGAAAGTTTAAAGTTAATTCTAATATTAATCTTATTATATATTATTAACTTCTATTTTATCATCATTATTTAAAAGAAATAAATAAAAAAAACAAATTTAATTTTATTTTCAGATATAATGAAATAACAATGGAACTGGAAAAAATAAAAAACTTACTAGATGGTAAACCATCCTATCGGTTAAAACAGGTTGAGAAGGCTCTTTATAAGGATTTGACTGGTAGCTGGAATGATGCCACAGCTTTACCCAAATCACTTAGAGATAGATTAGAAAAAGAAATTCCGATTACTTTTGACTTTAATATAGTTACTTCTCTCAAGGGGGATTCAGTAAAAGCAATTGTAGGATTAAAGGATGGTCTAAATGTTGAGTCTGTTTTAATGAAGCATGCCGGGGGAAGAAATACTGTTTGTGTGTCATCACAGGTTGGATGCCCGATGAAATGCATATTTTGCAGAACGGGAAAAATTGGTTATTTAAGGAATTTAAGCTACTGCGAGATTGTAGAGCAGGTATTATTTTTTTCATATTACATGAAGAGAACCGGCGGGACTGTGAGGAATGTTGTTTTTATGGGGATGGGCGAGCCTTTTTTAAATTATGATAATGTAATCAAAGCTATAAAGTTTTTAAATGACAGGGAAAAATTTAATATCGGAGCGCGCCGCATTTCTGTATCTACTGCAGGAATCCCTGAAAAAATTAAAGAATTTTCGTATGAAAATTTGCAGGTTAATCTGGCAATTTCATTGAATTCACCGAATGATGAACTCCGTATAAAAATAATGCCAATTGGTATGAAATACTCAATAAAAGAAATTATTGATGCAGTTAAATTTTATATTAAAAAAACCAATCGAAGAGTGATGTTTGAATATATCATGATAAAAGATTTAAATGATGCAAATATTTTAGCAGAACAACTGGTGCAGTTACTTAGTGGTATTCTCTGTTTTATAAATCTGATTCCCTATAATGGGGAAGATGATAACCTTAAACCCTCGCCAAGAAGTAGAATAACCAAGTTCAGAAGGATTATTGAAAATAGCGGAATAACTGTAACCGAACGTTTTAGGTTTGGGGAAGATATAGACGCAGCATGCGGTCAGCTTGTTTACAAAAAAACTTCTGAAAGTAAGAAATAAAATTAAAAAAATTAGAATTCCAGGAGCACTTATAATATTTTATATTTTTAAAAGTGCTGAAATGCTTATCAAAAAATCTGGTGTTTAAGTTGCAATAAGTTTTATTATGTAGTATATTGCATCATAATAAAATATTAAGGAGATATTATAGATTATGAGTAAAGCAATAAAAATTTCAGACGAGATTGCAAATGAAGCAAGAATATCGGCAAAAGTGACACGCCGTTCTATGGCCGGACAGGTTGAATACTGGGCTTCTATTGGAAAGATTGCAGAGGAAAATCCGGACTTATCTTATTCAGTAATCCATGATATTTTGCTTGGAAGGGAGCAGCTTAAGGAAGGGCTTGGGACCCCCTATATTTTTGGGGAAGGTGATTAGAAATTAAAATTATTCAATCACCGCTTTTTAGAAAACAGAAGAAAAAGTTGTACAAAAAACAGATAAAGATAATTGATGAAGAGATCAGGAAAATAGTTAAAAACCAGGAAATTGGGCAAGAAAAAAGGGGAGCTCTAAAAGGTGTTCGAGTACACAAATTCCACATTGAAAAACAGCTCTTCTTGCTGGCTTATGAATGTGAAGCAGGCGTTTTGAATCTAATAATGGTGGGCAGTCATGAAAACTACTACAGAAATCTTACTAAATATTACAATGAATAATTTAGGATTTTAACAGCTTCCAATTATGCCCTTTTTTAAATCCCATATTTTTCTTTTAGCTGTTTTATTCTGTTATAGGAACTGCTTATTTCTTCTTCTGTTATTTTTCTTTCTATAATTGCTTTCTTAATTACCTCTACTGCTTTTTGAGCAATGTCATCATCATATTCTCGGCCATTATTTGAAAATATTAATAAATCGCAGCCAGCATTTATTGCTTTAATAATAGCTTCTTCAAATCCAAAATAGGTGGCAATTGCTCCCATTTGCATATCGTCAGAAACAATTACACCTTCATAATTTAATCTACCTCTTAATATATCTTTTAAAAATATAGAAGATAATGTAGCAGGATTATCAGGATCAATGTTTGTGTTCATAACATGTGCTGTCATAATAATGTCAGTTTTACCATCTTTAATTAATTTCCTGTAAGGAAAAAGCTCTACTTCTTCATTATAAGTATCTGTTATATCAGCCAATCCCAGGTGACTGTCTTCTGTGGAGCTACCATGTCCAGGAAAATGTTTAATTACTGTAACAATATTGCACTGGTGCATGGCATCAATAAAACAACCTGCGTGTTCGTATACTTTTGCCGGGTCATCTGAAAAGGACCTTTCCAAACTTCCTATTACAGGATTATTCTTATTTATATTTACATCCACGACCGGCGCGAAATTTAAATTAAATCCCAGAGAGTTTAGTTCCATTCCGAGGTTCGATGCTTCCAAAAAAGTATCTTTAGGATCATTCTCTCCCATTTCCTGTGCACTCCTAATCTGCAAGAAACCATATTCTGCTTTTAATCTGTTTACATATCCTCCTTCCGCATCAACTGCTATAAATAAATCACCGCGCGTAAGCTTTTTTAAATCTTCGATTAGTTTCTTTGTTTGTTTTGGGTTTTCAATATTTCTAGGAAAACTTTTTGATGGAACGTCATAATCAAACAGTATAACGCCTCCTATGCTGTATTCACTGATATCTTGTATTATCTTAGAAGAGTCGGAAATCTCTGTTCCTCTAAAACCTAAAATAATCATTTCTCCAATCATTTGATCCAGTGTAGGAGTTACCAGTATTTGGGCAGTAGAAGTTTCTTCGATTGAAGCTTCTGCCTGTAAAGTCTCTGTTACCGTTTCTTTCTTACACGAGGAAAATATAAAACTTAGGAAAAGCACAACACACAGTAGAAGAAATAATAAAAATATAGGGAATCTTTTTGGCTTCATTTCAAAGTCTTATTTTAAAAAATAAAAAATCTGTATCTTTATCATAAAAAATTTCTACAATGCAATAATATTTTATCTGAAAATAATAACATGTCTGGAAGCATTAAAAAACATCTGTTGGTTTAACTTACAATAAAACTATAAGAGCTGCGGGTGGTCTATCATCGGACAAATTGGCAGAAGTTGGAAAAGCACTTTTAGTGCATCTGGGTATGCCAGAGAATCTGTTTTAACTTCAATTAAAAATAAAAAATTTAAGAAAATTAACATGTAGTTATCTTTAGCTTTTTCTTATAAGCTCTATGAATTTTTTTGGAGACAATATTTTAAAAGGCCATTTACGAATACCCTTACATGATAAAAGATCTTTGTCACCGGTAATAAGAAAATCTACTTTTTCATTAATAGCTGCTGCAATATAAAAATCATCTGATCTATCTCTGGATATCTTCTCAGCTCTATCTATGATGACAAGCTTTATGTGGTTTAGAATATAATTAAAAAATTCTTTTAAACGGGGAAACTCTTTGCTACTCTCAACTTTTTCTACAAATTTTTCTAGTTCCCTTTTTAAAATATGCGGAGCAAATATTTCATGAGAGATTGAAATTTGTATTACCTTTTCAGGGTAACCTCCGAATACAGCAGAAATTATTACATTGGCATCAATTACTAGTTTATATTTCCTGCTTGACTTCTCTAAGTATTTCAATAGCTTTTTCCTCGGTTATGTTTGCTTTTTCCATCTCCAGACGGGCTTTCATCATTAATCCTTTTAATTCATCCAGGGGCTCCAGTCGCGCTATAGGAATACCTCTTCTTGTGATAATAATCTCTTTACCCTCTTTAAGAAGTTGTGTTGCTTTATTTTTAAACTCTTTTACGGGAACGATCTTAGTTTTCATGTTACCTCCTCCCAGTAGCTATATTATAGCTATCTAGAAGCTATAATTCAAATTTAATTTATAAAATTTATTTTTAATAGGCATAGCAATATTTCTTGATATCATTTTAACTGTCCTGATTTATTATCTTATTCAAAAGATCCTGTCCATGATGCAGAGGGGGTCCAATGGCTGACCAAAATTTGCTATATCTAAAAATGGTCTTGACCAATTTAAGATATATAATAAACAACTGATAAACTCAATTGAAACAGCTCAAGTAAAACAATTGACAGTCTAGAAAGTCTTTAAGAAAATGACTTCAAATCATTACATATTACGGGGTTTTACCTCTGAGGAGTAAGAAAAAGCTTAAAATATAGACTATATTGACAGAGTTTTTACCCGAAGCATTGAAAGACTGTATAGTTATTCTCCCTGTTACTCAAGAATGCGAAAGCTATTAAAGCAGGTATTAAAAGTAGATTTATATGAATAAAAAGACTTCCCGGGAGAATTAAAGGCCAGTATCCATCCTGTGTTATTTTTTGAAGTCA
>VGAU01000025.1 GCA_016870675.1 Actinomycetota bacterium
GACGGGAAGCCGGATTTTAAAAAAGGCATTAAGATAATTAAAGGAAAAGCAGAATATAATATAGCACCTGATAGTTTGATTGATTCAAATATTGATGATATCAGGATGGATGTGGCATTATATCTATTTGGCAAGGAGAAGTAATAATTGATACGGATAGATTATGATATTAGCGATGACAGCTACTATCTTTTTACATGTGCAGAACTCAAGACAAGGGAAGTTGAATTTCTGGAGGAAAATAGAATTGAGATGATGCTCAGATCCGAGGGACTGGATGAATTTATTAGAGCACTGCGAGATACGGTTTACTCCAGATATATAAATGATATAGAGAGATCCAGAAACTTTGAAAAGGTTATACTCAGTGAATATAAGGTTGCTATAAATTTTTTAGGTGGTAGTTTAAAACCCAAACACCAGGCAGCAGGCGATCTTCTTTTCCTGGAAGAAAACCTGCATAATTTAAAAGTAGTAATTAAATCAATTATTCTGGATATAGATTTGGAAAAACTTTTTATTCCCATATTACACACATATTACACGCTGAGGAATGCTGCTGTGGCTGAAAATTATAAAGAAGTTGAACCACCAGTTTCCGGGTTGCTCCAGTTTGCGGCAGAACTTATGGGCAGGCAGAAAAATTACAGGTTTTTGGAACTTGAACTTGAGAAATTTTATTTGAGAAAGGTTTTAAATTCTACCAGGAACCTGAACAGCAGACTGATTACAGATTATTTAAGACATATTATAGATATACTGAATATAAAAAACATTTATAGGAATAAGCTTCTGGAGGAGGATTTAAGTTTTAATTATTTTTTACATGAAAATGGATTTCTGCCAAAAGAATTTATGGCCAAATTTAAAGGCGAGAGCCTGGACTTTTTTATAAATGAAATGAAACGGACAGATTATGCAGATATAATAATCGAGGGAACGCATACCCTGCATTCCGAGGGTACATTTTCTTCCTTTGAGAAAAGCGAGGACTTATTTTATCTTGATTTTTTTGATCCTGTAAAATATACAGTTTCCAATCTGGAAAAAGTTTTTCAATTTTTTTTAAGGAAAAAATTAGAGCTAAAGTATTTAAGTATTATATTTACCAGCGTTCTTTATGGTGTTGATAAAAGTAAAATAAGAAATAAGGTAAAGGTTTAAATGGGTACCAGGATTGCTGCATTTGGAGAAAATGACATTATGTTGATATTTAAA
This sequence comes from Actinomycetota bacterium, assembly GCA_016870675.1. Taxonomy (GTDB): domain Bacteria; phylum Actinomycetota; class Humimicrobiia; order Humimicrobiales; family Humimicrobiaceae; genus Hydromicrobium. The sequence continues at coordinate 1,219 of VGAU01000025.1, forward strand.
GCGGTAGGGATTGATGTTTTTCCTGTTACCGCTGACATTGAAGAAACCTCAGAAGCAGGAAAAAAGCTAAAGCAGCTGGTGCGGGAAGGTTATGGAATTATTTTTATGACTGAAACTATCGCAATAAAATTAGATCAGTTAATCAAAGAATACGCAGATGAAATACTGCCTTCGATAGTGGTGATCCCGGGGCTGGGGGAAAGAAATTATTATGCGGTCAGAAATTTAAGAAGGGCAATAATAAAAGCTGTGGGGGCAGATATTATGGCAGAGGAGAGAAATAGGAGCAAGTAAATGAGTAATTTAGGAAAAATTGTCAAGGTAGCGGGCCCGCTGGTTGTAGCTGAAAATATGTCTGGTTCAAAAATGTTTGATGTTGTTTATGTTTCTGATAAGAAGTTAATGGGCGAGATAATAGAACTAAATGAGGACCTTGCCTCTATACAGGTTTACGAAGAAACCGGAGGCATAGGTGTTGGTGAGCCAGTATATCTAACAGGCGAACCTTTAACTGTGGAGTTGGGACCGGGTCTTATCCAATCCATTTATGATGGAATTCAAAGACCTCTTGATGAAATATATAAAAATACCGGGAATTTTATTGCCAGGGGTATTTCTGCAGCGGCATTAAACAGGGACCGGAAGTGGAAATTTGAGCCAATTGCAAAAAAGGGTGATATGGTAAGCGGTGGCGATTTCCTGGGCTTTGTTAATGAGACAGAAATAATAAGACATTATATTATGGTTCCACCCGGAGTAAGTGGAGAAGTTAAATCAATCCAGTCAGGTGAGTTTAAAGTTGAAGACACCATAACAGTGATAAAAGGTAAGAATGGCGATATAAATTTAACAATGATACAGAAGTGGCCGGTAAGGAAGCCCAGGCCGTACCTTAATAAAATCAGTCCAGAGATGCCCTTATTTACCGGTCAGCGAGTTATAGATATGTTTTTCCCTATTGCAAAGGGCGGCACTGCATGTATTCCCGGACCATTTGGTTCAGGTAAAACCGTCATCCAGCATCAGCTGGCAAAATGGATTAGTGCTGAAATTATCGTTTATATAGGTTGTGGCGAAAGAGGCAATGAAATGACAGATGTCCTTATGGAATTCCCTGAGCTGATCGATCCTAAGTCCGGGGTTCCTTTGATGAAGAGGACTGTACTTATTGCCAATACTTCAAATATGCCTGTTGCGGCAAGGGAAGCATCCGTTTATACAGGAATAACCATGGCCGAATATTTCAGGGATATGGGATATTCAGTAGCGCTGATGGCTGATTCAACTTCAAGATGGGCAGAAGCAATGAGGGAAATTTCCGGTAGACTGGAAGAGATGCCCGGAGAAGAAGGATACCCGGCATATCTGGGAGCAAGACTTGCTTCGTTTTATGAGAGAGCGGGTATGATAAAATGTCTATCAAACAACGACCAGAGATTTGGCGCTCTTTCAGTTATTGGTGCGATATCTCCTCCAGGAGGTGACCTTTCTGATCCGGTTGTGCAGGCTACATTAAGAGTTGTAAAAGTCTTCTGGTCTCTTGAGGACAGGCTTGCTTACAGAAGGCACTTTCCGGCAATATCATGGCTGAATTCTTACTCCCTTTATATTGATAATATAAGGGATTATGTTACTAAAAATGTCCGGGAAGATTATTTTGACATGCAGGCAGAAGCAATGAGAATTCTTGAAAAAGAATCAGAGCTGGAAGAGATTGTCCGACTGGTAGGAATAGATGCTCTGTCCGGATCTGATAGACTAATCCTGCTTACGGCCAGAATGTTAAGGGAGGATTTTCTTCATCAGATTGCTTTTCATGAAGTAGATACTTATTCGTCAATAGAAAAACAGTATAAGATGATAGATACAATTATATATTTTTACAACCAGGCAACTAATTATTTGAAAATGAATGTTGATATTAAGGCTATAGAAAATATGAGAGTAAGGGATGAGATAGCCAGGATGAAATATATAAAGAAAGATGATATCGGTAAGATTGATAAAATCAAAGAAGATATAGATAAAGAATTTTCTTCAATAATAGAGGAGTAAAGATGTTAAAGGAGTATAAAAGTATTACTACTATATCCGGACCCTTGCTTCATGTAGAAGGTGTCGAAGGGGTAAAGTATGATGAACTGGTTGATATAAAGCTTGACGACGGAAGTATAAGAAGTGGTAGAGTGCTTGAGGTTAATAGAGATAATGCGCTGGTACAGGTATTTGAAGGTACTTTTGGAATAGATTCTGAGAATACAAGGGTGAGGTTTTTAGGAAGGGGTACACATATGTACGTATCTCTCGATATACTGGGTAAAGTTTTTACAGGTCTTGGAAAACCAAAAACCGAGAAAGATAAGATTATTCCTGAAAAAAGCCTGGATATAAATGGAGCTCCGATCAATCCCTTTGCCAGGGATTATCCCAATGAGTTTATACAAACCGGCCTATCCTCTATAGATGGCCTTAACACTCTGGTGAGAGGACAGAAACTGCCTATATTTTCTGGAGCAGGCCTTCCCCACAACAGGATAGCAGCTCAAATTGCAAGGCAGGCTAAGGTTCTTACAGAAAAGGAGGAATTTGCAGTAGTCTTTATAGCAATAGGAATTACATTTGAAGAATCTGAATATTTTATTAATGATTTTAAAAAAACCGGCGCTATAGGTAGATCAGTCCTTGTACTGAATCTTGCCAACGATCCGGCAATTGAGAGAATTGCAACCCCAAGAGTGGGGCTTACCTGCGCTGAATATCTTGCTTTTGAAAAGGATATGCATGTGCTGGTGATTTTAACTGATATGACTAACTACTGCGAAGCCTTAAAGGAAGTTTCAGCTGCCAGAAAAGAAATTCCGGGAAGAAGGGGTTATCCGGGATATCTCTATACTGATCTGGCTACTATTTATGAAAGGGCTGGCAGAATTAAAGGAAAGAAAGGCTCAATAACCCAGATTCCAATACTTACTATGCCTGAAGATGATAAAACTCATCCCATTCCTGACCTTACAGGATATATAACAGAAGGCCAGATCATACTCTCAAGATCTCTTTATAAGAAAAAATTGTCTCCCCCTGTTGATGTACTGCCATCACTTTCCAGGCTCAAGGATAAAGGAATTGGCCAGGGAAAAACAAGAGAGGATCATGCGGATATATTTAATCAGTTATATGCAGCATATGCCAGAGGAAAAGAAGTGGAGGAGCTTACAGTAATACTGGGGGAAGCAGCACTGACCGATATGGACAAACTGTATCTTAAGTTTGCTGAAAAATTTGATAATGAATATATTTCTCAGGGTGAGTACGAGAATAGAAGTATAGACCTGACACTTGATCTGGGATGGAAACTACTTATGATGTTCCCAAGAGAAGAATTAAAGAGAGTAAGAACCGAATATCTGGACAAATATCTGGCAAAATTTAAAAAAGAAAAAGAAGAAGGTTAAAAAGGTTTAAATGCTTGTAAATGTAAATGCGACCAGAATGGAACTTCTCCGGTTAAAGAAGAGATTAAATCTGGCCTGGAGAGGGCACAAACTCCTTAAAGATAAAAGAGATGAACTTATGAGACAATTACTTGAGGTAATTGACGAGGTCAAGGAACTACGGCTATCCATAGAAAAAGAATTTCAATCCATAGTGGAAAGATTTGTGCTTGAAAAAGCCAGTATAGGTTCATACCAGGTAGAGCAGGAATTACTGCTGCCTGTAAAGAAGATTTCAGTATCAATCAGCAAGAGGAACATTATAGGTGTTCATGTACCGGTTTATGCCAAAGAGGTGAGCGGTGATATTATCCCTTACGGCTATATGAACACCTCGGGAGAAATGGATATTGCTCTCAATGATTTTGATAAGTCCATAGAGAACCTTCTTGACCTGGCTGAAAAGGAGAAAGCGGTACAGCTTATGGCTATGGAGATTGAAGAGACCAGAAGAAGGGTTAATGTCCTTGAGTATAAATTAATCCCGAGCATAATCGAGACTATAAGATTTATAACCATGAAACTTGATGAAATCGAGCGTTCCAACACGGTAAGGCTTATGAAGGTAAAAGATATTGTGAGAAGCCACTGACCATTTTATCATCTGGTATAAACCGGAAAATCTCCGGCGAGGTTCTTCACTTTTTTACCGATTTCTTTAAGTTTTGTATTATTTTTCCTGTTTTTGAGAGCTGATGAGATAAGTTCGCCAATTTTATACATCTCTTCTACACCCATTCCCTGGGTAGTAACTGCGGGCGTACCAATCCTTATACCGCTGGTTATTATGGGGTCCAGCTTATCGAAGGGAATCACATTTTTATTGATTATTATACCTACTGAGCTCAATGTTCCTACAGCCTCATAACCGGTTAATTCTTTACTGGTTAAATCTATTAGAAACAGATGGTTATCAGTTCCACCGGATACAATTCTGAAACCTTCGTTTTTAATATACTCACACAGGGCTTTTGAATTTTCGATAATGCGCCTGCTGTAATCCTTAAATGAATCCTTTAAAGCTTCTCTGAAAGCTACTGCTTTAGCAGCAATGATATGCATCATGGGACCTCCCTGAACACCGGGGAAAACTGACCTGTCTATAAGACCGGCGTATTTTTTATCGGCAATGACCAGTCCGCCCCTTGGTCCTCTTAAAGTTTTATGAGTGGTGGCGGTGGTGAAATCCGCCACATTTATTGAACTCGGGTGATAGCCTGTTACCATAAGTCCTGCAATATGGGCCGTGTCAGCCAGCAGGTATGCGCCTACTTCATCAGCAATATCCCTGAACTTATTAAAGTCGATTAATCTTGAATAAGAGCTGGCTCCCGCTATGATCAATTTTGGCCTTGTGGCTTTTGCCAGTTTCCTTACATTTTCATAGTCTATCATTTCTGTTTCAGGATCTACGGTGTAAGTGTGTATCTCATAGTATCTGCCGCTAAGATTTTGCTTATGTCCATGAGAGAGATGGCCGCCGTCTCTAAGGTTCATACTCAGTATCCTGTCTCCACAGTTTAAAACACTTAAGTATACTGCCAGATTGGCGCTGACTCCGCTATGAGGTTGAACGTTGCTGTAATTCGAGCCAAATAATTGGTTGGCTCTGTTTATAGCTAATTGTTCGATTTCATCGATATGCTCACAGCCTGCGTAATACCTGAATCCAGGATAACCCTCAGCATATTTATTTGTCAGTATTGAGCCCATAGTTCTTATAACTTCCTGTGAAGTAAAATTCTCGGAAGCTATCAGAATAAGCTGATTCTTTTGCCTTTCCAATTCTTTTTTTATTATCTCTTTTACCTCGGCATCTATATCTGTGCTTAAGGTATGATTTTCATGTTTTTTAGATTTAACCATTGCAGGTCTAGTTCCTTTCTTCGACTTTCATTATTTTATTAACTCTTCTAATATGACGTTCCTTGCCACTTACAGGAGTGGTTATAAAAATTTTTGTTATTTCAATACATTCATTCAATGATAAAAATCTTGCTCCAAGACATAATATATTAGCATGGTTATGGTCTCTGGCAAGCCTTGCAGTCTCTTCATTCCAGCAGACAGCGGACCGGATGCCATTTATTTTGTTGGCGACCATATCCATGCCAATTCCGGATCCACATATAAGTATTCCAATATCAGCTTCTCCACAGGCTACAGCTCTGGCTCCCTTTTCCCCAAAATCAGGATAATCCACACTCTGGCAGCTGTCAGTTCCAATATCCAGTACCGTGTGTCCCATAGATTTTGCCAGTTCAATTAATCTGGATTTATAACTGTAGCCGGCGTGATCTGAGCCTATAACTATCTTCATAAAATATCCATTTTTATTATAAGTTGTTAAAATGTGCTAATTATAATTATAACTATCATACTTGAAACTCTGTAATATTATATTCCAATTAACTGGATAATCAAAAATTTACCTGAAATTTTTTATTTAAAAAGTCTAAATTTTATCACAAAATAAAAAAATTGCTGGAAATATTTTTATTTTATTCTTTTTTTATATTAAATTTCTTTTACTGCCTTTGAATTTTAAAACATCTCTAAATTTGACTTTCCCCTCTCTTACCAAAACAGGAGTTTGACCTGTCACGTCAACAATAGTTGATTCAACTCCAGTCAGAGAAGAAGGATACTCTACTACTAGATCCACTTGTTTCCTGATTGTAAAGGGGATGTCCTCTATTTTTTTAGGATAGCTCTTTGTTCCGGAAACAGTTGCGCTGGTAGACACAATAGGACCGCAGATATTTATTATATTTCTTAAAAATCCGGGATCTGCAAGTCTGATGGCAATATTAGGGCTGCCGCTGGTGATAAAATTTTCTAGAGAGATTTTCTTATTAAAAACTAAGGTAAGGGGCTCTGGGTTTTCAGTATCCCAGAAATTTTTTATTATTTTTTTTGCAACCGGGTTTATATCTGAAACCAGGCTTTTTAAATCATCATAACTGGAAATAAGTATTATGAAAGGTAAATTTTTATTTCTTTTTTTTATATTATATATTTTTTCAATTGCATTTCTGTCATTATATTTACAGCTTAATCCGTAAATGGTGCTGGTAGGTAGAATTACTGTCTTACCTTCTGAGATAAGTTCAGCAATTTTTTTGATAATGTTTTTGTTAATTTTATCCGGATTATTAATTTTTAATGTATTCATAAAGAAATAAGAACTGGCTAGTCTCAGTATATAATATTTTTTTTATAAAAAAAACAGTACAAGTTTTAAAATTTCCACTTTTTTAAAAGTACTTGGCATTTTAATAAATAAGCTTTAGTATATTTTAGAAGAGTATACTGCTGTAAATTTGCAGCAGAAGCGGTTTTTTATAAATAAAAAAAGTATATATTGAAAAAATGGTAATTACGCGACCGACCTGGGATGAATATTTTGCGTCAATTACAAGGCAGGTTGCAGCAAGATCTACATGCCTTAGAAGAAAAGTTGGCGCTATAATTGTAAAGGATAAGAGGATTCTTACGACAGGCTATAATGGTGCGCCGATGGGGGTGAGAAATTGTCTTGAGATAGGAACGTGCTTGAGAGAAGAACTTGGAGTGCCCGCGGGTGAAAGACACGAAATTTGCCGCGGCCTGCATGCTGAACAGAATGCAATCCTCCAGTCTGCATATCATGGGGTGCAAATAAGAGACTCGGTTATTTACTCCACAACCCAGCCCTGTGTTCTCTGTGCTAAAATGATAATAAACTGCGGAATTAAAAAAATATATTATTTTGAGGATTACCCTGACCCCCTTGCTATAGAACTCCTTGACGAAGCAGGAGTTGAATTAATAAGACTGGATTTTTAATTGAAAAAAATTTTAAAGAGTATAGTTGGTACAAATTTTTTACCAGGCAGCTCTTATTTTTTAATTCACCTTTATTTGTTATAATAGCCTTTACTTTTTTATTAGGGAAAATTACTTTTTTTATATTTATGGAAAAGTTTATTATAAACGGCGGGAAAACTCTGTCTGGAAAAGTTAAGATAAGCGGGGCTAAGAATTCTGCATTAAAGTTGATGGCAGCATCGATACTGGCCGACAGCAAAACTATCTTAAGAAATGTACCAGAAATTGAGGACGTTAATATTATGATAGAAGTGCTCAGAACCCTTGGCGCCAGGGTAGATGTGGACGTGGAAAATAAAGTAGTTGAAATTGATCCAGGGAGTATCAGCAGCTATGAAGCACCTTATGAACTTGTGAGAAAGATGAGGGCTTCGATACTGGTAGCAGGGCCGCTCCTGAGCAAGTTTGGTAAAGTTAAAGTTGCCGTTCCGGGTGGTTGCAATATTGGCTCCAGACAAATTGATCTTCACCTGAAGGGCTTTGAAGATATGGGAGCAAAATATTCTATAGAACATGGATATATTAATTGCCAGGTTGACAGTAATGAAGCCGGAGCGAAGCTTTTCGGTACAATGATGAATCTGGATTTTCCTTCCAGAGGGGCTACTGAAAATATAATGATGGCGGGATGTCTTGCTGATGGCCAGACAGTTATTAATAATGCAGCAAGGGAACCTGAAATAGCAGACCTGGCTAATTTTTTAAACTCAATGAGTGCAGACATACAGGGAGCAGGCACGGACTGCATCATTATAAATGGAGTTAAAAGTCTTGATGGTACAGATTATGAAGTCATGCCTGACAGTATTGAAGCAGGTACTTTTATTACTGCGGCAGGTTTATGTGGTGATAGAGTAGAAATTGAAAATGCGAGATGGAAAAATCTTGAAATATTTTATTCTAAGTTAAAAGAAATTGGTGTAAATATTTCTATTGTTGATGAAAACAATATAAGTGTAGATGCGCCCCGGGAAGCATACAGGCCCACCAATATCAGCACTCTTCCATACCCTGGCTTTCCCACAGATTTACAACCCATAATAACAGTTCTTCTTTCGGTTGTTCCCGGTGTATCAGTAGTAACAGAAAATGTATTTGAAAACAGGTTTATGTACGTGGACGAACTGAACAGAATGGGAGCGGATGTAAAAATTGACGGGCATCATGCTGTAATCAAGGGGGTTGAAAAATTATCAGGAGCTCCGGTCAGGTCATTTGACCTTCGCGCGGGGGCGGCTATGGTCCTTGCAGGACTTGCGGCGGAAGGGTCTACAGAGGTAAGTGACATACATCATATCCAGAGGGGTTATGAGGATTTTGTAAAGAAGTTAAGGAACCTGGGTGCTGATATCAGAAAGGTCAGTTAGCATAAGGTCAGGAATTTTAAATACTGATTTATTATAAAATCTAATGTTGAAAGTTATACGGATGAAAAGGAATTAAAGTAAAGCGGAAAATGAGACTTTTAAAAAATAAGGATAAAAGAGGATTTAGAAGATTACCTTTATATATAAGGGTAATAATAATAGTTTTATCTTCAATAATTTTTATTGGAGGCGCAGGAGCGGGCGGAATCTTTCTTTATATTAATTCAGTAAACAGGACTATAAATTCGATTACTACTTCGGAAGTAGAGAACATACTCACCACCGTAGAATCTCCCCAGGAGCCGGTTACTATCCTTATATTAGGCCGGGATACCAGAGATACTGAAAATGATATAGGCAGGGCTGATACCATAATGCTTTTTTATTTAAATCCTGAAGAAAATAACGGAGTCCTTCTTTCTATTCCCAGGGATACTCTGGTGGAAATACCGGGGCATGGGGAAGATAAAATAAATGCTGCTTATGCTTATGGCGGGGAAGAGCTTATGATAAAAACAGTCAGTTCCTTTCTGGATGCGGAAATAAACCATTATGTAACTCTTGATTTTGAAGGTTTTGTACAGTTAATTGATGCCCTGGGAGGAGTAGATATTAACATTGATAGACCTATGGTTGATCCAAAGAGCGGAGCTAATTTCTCGGCTGGCAACCACCACCTCACAGGAGAACAGGCATTATCATATACTAGAAGCAGAGCTACAGAGCTTGGAGATATTGGCAGAATTCAGCGTCAGCAGAATTTATTTAGAGAACTCCTAATACAGAAATTAAATATAAGATACTTATCCAGTGTTCCCTATTATTTTAATATTCTGGTAGAAAATACAAGAACGGACCTGGATATTTTAACTATCCTTAAATATTCAAAGGCAGCCCTATCCTTTAGTTCTGAAAATTTTAAAACAGCTATTATCCCTTCTCGTTCAGATTGGATAGAAAATGGAACTATTAGTGTTCAAATTCCGGACATTGAAGAAGCGAGAGCTATGTGGGAACGTATAATTAGTGGTGAGCCTGCAAGTAAGTATAATGCAGAGTATACCGAGATTGATGGAATAGGAGATTCAATGACCCAGGATACAGAATATAGATTTGAAATTAAGGTGAAAAATACCGGAGCTTTGACCTGGAATAGAAATGGCGATAATCCAGTATACCTGAGCTATCACTGGATAGATTTTAATAGCAAAGAAATGGTAGTTTTTGATGGTAAGAGAAGTATTATACCTGAAGATGGAGTTAATGCAGATAATGAAGTAGTATTTTATTCTACCATAATATCTCCCCCAAAACCTGGTGAATATATTCTACAAATAGATCTGGTACATGAAGGTATAACATGGTTTTCCTTTCAGGGAGTACCGTCTCTGGAGAAGTTTATAACTGTAGATATATCTTATGCTGCTCAATATAATGACGGAGGCACTACACCAAATTATTTAGATCCAGGACAAGAGTTTGAAATTAAAGTTAAAGTAAAAAATAATGGTTTTTTATTATGGGGTTTTTCTGGACAAAACAGGATAGACTTAGGAACTCATTGGATAAACAGGGATACAGGGGAGATGATTATCTGGGATGGAAATAGAGGATTGCTGACTTACGATGTTTCTCATAACGAAATTACAGTGGTAGATATAAAAATAAAAGCACCAGACAAGCCTGGCAGGTATATATTACAATATGATATGGTACATGAAAGAATCACCTGGTTTTCTGAAAAAGGGGTAATACCCCTGGAAGTAAATGTAGATGTTGGCCGGGTTATAGATAAAAGTATAACCAGTCGAACCTATATTATAATTTCTAATGGTAATGGCATAAGCGGATCTGCGGTAAAGTTTAAAGATTATTTAAAAGTCTATGGATTTAAGATACTGGGGCTTTCCAATGCAGATAGTTATAATTATGAAAAAACTGTAATATACTATAGTAAGGAAAATAAAGAAAAAGCAGACCAACTGGCGATAATCTTTTCGAGTTATGAGATGAAAGAACTGCCATCAAGTATTTTTAAAGAAATATATGGCAAAGATGCAGATGCAGCCATAATAGTTGGTAAAGATTATTTAGAAAATATACAGTAAATTTAGCTCGTAAAAAATTGAAATATTGAAATGAATTTACTAAAAATTAAAAGTAATATAATCCAGGCAATATTTGATATAGCCATATTCTTTTCATCTTTTACTATATCTTTTTATTTAAGAGGGCAGTTAGAAATAAGAGGATTGGAGAGTCTTGCCCCGAAATACACCGAATATTTTATAAGATACACTTTGATAATAGTTGGTGTTAAGCTTTTAAGCTTCATTTTATTTGGCATCTATAAAAAAATCTGGAAGTATGCCAGCTTCAGGGATTTTCTTACCATAGTTGAATCACTGGCTATAAGTACTGTAATTATGGTATTTGTTTTCTATATAATTGAAGTAGAGTATTTTCCAAAGAGCATACTTATAATAGATTTTCTTCTTACTTTAATACTAATTGTAGGTTCAAGATTCTCAGTCAGAATGTTTAACGAGATGAAATTTGGAAGCATTTATACACGCAGGAAGAGAACCTTGATTGTTGGTGCCGGTGATGCAGGTGAGATGATAGTAAGAGAGATGATAAGGCAGAGGGATAGCGAATATGTTCCTGTAGGATTTTTAGATGACGATAAGGCGAAAATCGGTCATCAAATTCATGGGATAAAAGTTTTTGGAAAAACTGACGAGATAAAGAAATTTATAGAAAAATTAGCTATTGATGAAATAATAATAGCTATACCCTCAGCCAGTGGTGAGGTTAGGAAGAATATCATTTTTAAAGCAAAAGAAGAAGGAATATTTTGTAAAACCCTTCCCAGCTTGTATGAGATAATAGATGGAAAAGCGCACCTATATCAGATAAGGGATATCAAGGTAGAAGATATTTTAGGAAGAAAACCTGTAAATCTTAATTACAGTCAGCTCTTAAGTCAACTTGAAGGCAAATCAATCCTTATAACCGGCGCAGGAGGATCTATTGGCTCTGAACTCTGCAGACAGGTAGTAAGGTTTAAACCATCAAATCTGATTCTTGTTGATCATTCTGAGAATAATGTGTTCTTGATAGAACAGGAACTTTCTACAAAACTTGATTATCCCAATGCCATACCTATTGTTACCGATATAAGAGACAGTTCCAGTATCAGGGGTGTATTTAAAAAGTATAAGCCTGAAATTGTATTTCATGCGGCAGCCTATAAACATGTTCCGCTTATGCAGTTAAACCCGGAAGCCGCATTGCAGAATAACTTTCTGGGTACAAAAGCAATGGCAAAATTGTCTATCTCCAGCGGAGTTAAAAAGTTTGTAATGCTCTCTACAGATAAAGCGGTTAACCCTAATAATATAATGGGTATATCAAAATTGCTTTCCGAAAAATATCTGCAGACACTTTCAAAAGTAAAGGATACGGTTTTTATAATTGTAAGATTTGGAAATGTGCTTGGGAGCCAGGGCAGTGTGGTGCCCATATTTCA
>VGAU01000026.1 GCA_016870675.1 Actinomycetota bacterium
GCATTTATAATTGGAGTAGCCGGCACCATAACCACTCTGGCAGCGATTGATTTGAAACTGGCGGCATACAACAGCGAAAAGATACACAGGTATATTCTAAGTCTTAAAAAAATTGAAAATATTTATAAAAATCTCTGCAGGCTGAATCTGAAAGGCAGAAAAAAAGTAGTGGGGCTTCACCCCGGAAGAGCAGATGTCATTATTGGTGGTACAGCAATTGTTCTGGGAGTTTTAAAACTGCTGGATGTTAAGGATATTCTGGTGAGTGAAAGAGATATTTTGGACGGAATTATTTACACCCTGATTGATTTTTGATAATATAAATCAGCAAATCAGTCACCTGCCCGAGTGGCGGAATTGGTAGACGCAACGGACTTAAAATCCGTTGAGGTTTTGCCTCGTGCCGGTTCGATTCCGGCCTCGGGCACCATCTTACTTCTTTTTTGTCTTTCTGGCTACCGTCTTAGCTGGTTTAATCTCTTTTTTGGAATCCATCTCTTTTTTTATTGAGGTAATTTTTTTTAAGATTTTTACAGCAGAATCCAGATCTTCTCTATATCTGGTGACATCTGCGGGATTAAAAAACCTGTTACCCCGATGGTATTTGGTATCAGAAAATGTCAGTTTTTTAAAATCATTTATGTCCTGAATGAAATCAGGGGGGAGGTTTCTTAGAATATTTATGGTACTAGCATGCCAGTTTTTAAACCTGAAATCTTTACTACTCAGGTTTCTAATTGATTTAACTTCTTTTAATTTTTTTTCGATTTTTTCAAGTAATTCTTTCATTGTCTTCTATGTTCCCATGTAATTCGTATAATAAATTTAAAAGACATTTTATCATACTCTTTATTTATTATGAATTTCTAAAAAGTTAATTTATTGCAGTGAGGCAGTGAGGATTTCACAGTCTGATTTTAATTTAATATTCAATGACTTAAAGGCAGTTCTTTAATTTACTGAAGATGTCATCATGCTACAAATAAAGAGCAAAAAATGATAACATTATAAGCTAATAACGTTATCTATTATCAAAGGATTTATATTGATAATAGGATTTATATTTAGCAATCATTTAACAATCAATAGGAGGTTCTATGAAAATTGAAAGTACAGCTTTTAAAGATAATAAGTTGATCCCACCAAAATATACCTGTGATGGGGAAAATATTAATCCTCCTTTGGTGATAAGCGATGTCCCGGAAAATGCAAAAAGCCTGGTGCTGATTGTTGACGACCCTGATGCTCCAAGGGGAACTTGGGTTCACTGGACTGTCTGGAACATAAGTCCGCATATTAAAGAAATACCAGAAAATAGCTGTCCGCAGAATTCAGTGGAAGGGATGACTGATTCTGGTAGACCAGGATATTGTGGCCCCTGCCCTCCTTATGGAACTCATCGTTATTTCTTTAAGCTTTTTGCACTTAATACAACTCTGGACCTTGATACTTCGGTGAAAGCAGCGGAAATTGAAAAGGAAATAGAAGAGAATATTCTGGTAAAAACACAGTTAGTTGGATTATATAGACGCCAGTAATTCATGGGGCTGATTAAATCCCTTGAACCTAGTATCTTTTTTTCTCCTTATATAATTCCTGTAAGACTTTTTCTGTTCCTTCAGGCTTATCTATGGTAAAAAACTGTATTCCAGGAGAACCCTGCTCTACCAGTTTCTTACACATCAATAAAGTGTGTTCTTCAAGTATTTTTTTTATAGCATCTTTATCATCTTTATAGGCTTCAAGTTTATCTTTTAGTTTTTCAGGTATTTCTATTCCCATTTGCTTTGAAACAAACTTTATCTGCCCATACTTGTCCATAGGCATTACACCCGGAACTATTGGTATATCTATTCCTATTTTTTTTGCATTTTCCACAAACTCTAAAAACACATTAATGTCAAAAAATAGTTGCGTTACTATATAATCTGCACCATTATCAACTTTAATTTTTAAATGCTCTAAATCTTTCTTTTTATCAGGACATTCAGGGTGGCCATTCGGGTAACCTGCAACAGCAATTCCAAAATTTGTTGGTGAAGCTTCATAATCTTTTTCTATAGATGATAATATATATACCCCCTCGTTTAACAATTTTATTTGTTCAACAAGTTCGCTTGCATATCTGTGCCCCTCAGGATGTGGAATAAATTCTTTCTGCCCCATTGGTGGATATCCTCTTAGTGCAAATATGTTTTCAATTTCATTAAATTTCATTTCCATTAATAAATTTTCTATATCTTGCTTTGATTTGTTAACACACGTGAAGTGAGGAATACCTTCAATTCCATATTTTCTTTTTATCCCTGCTGCAATTGCGATAGTTCCTCCACGCATACTTCCTAATGCTCCACCTGTTACACTAACAAATGCTGGTTGAAATGACCATAAACTATCAATAGTATTTAATACAGCTCCTAATGATTCCCCATTTCTTGGTGGGAATACCTCTAAAGAAAAGACTGGTTTATTACCTTTATATAAGTTTACAACCTTCATATTTTCCACCTTTTTCTAGTAATCATTACTAATAGACAACTCTTGATAAAAAATTTAGGATTAGTTATTACTTGTTAAATATATAATAGATGAGGTGCAGAAAATACCAGAGCTTCTGGATGAAGTGCACTGGCTGATTGAGAATAAAAAACATAAGTTCATACTGACCGGCTCAAGTGCCAGAAAACTAAGGCGCAAAGGATTTAACTTACTCGCAGGCAGAGCATTAAGCAAGTATATGCATCCTTTAACTCCTGCAGAGCTTGGTTCGGATTTTGATTTTAAACATTCTTTAAAATATGGATGTCTTCCTTTAGTTTACACTGAATCTGAACCCGGCGATTATCTTGACAGCTATATCAGGACATATCTGGAGGAGGAAATATTGCAGGAAGGGCTTACAAGAAACCTCGGAGTATTTTCGAGGTTTTTTGAGGCTGCAAGTTTTTCCCAAAGCTCGGTCCTCAATGTGTCAGAAGTCTCCCGGGATTGCTCTGTAGAGAGAAAAGTGGTAGAAAATTATTTTACAATACTTGAAGACCTGATGCTGGCATACAGAATTCCAGTATTTACTAAAAGAGCAAAAAGACGTCTTGCAGCGCATCCGAAGTTTTATTTTTTTGATACAGTAGTATACCGTGCAATAAGACTAATGGGTCCTCTTGATTCTATTGAAGAAGTCGAAGGAATATCCTATGAAACTCTTTTCCTGCAGGTGTTAACTGCAATAAATGATTACTTAAAGACTGGTTACAAAATATATTACTGGAGAACAAGCAGTAATATTGAAGTTGATTTTGTTTTATACGGTCCTAATGGATTAAAAACCTTTGAAGTCAAAAGAAAAGGAAAAATCACTTCAAAAGATCTAAAGGGCTTAAATATTTTCAGAAATGACTATCCCGAAGCAAAGACCTATTGTGTTTATGGAGGAGAAAGGGAGCTCTCCAGCGGAGATATCAGGATAATTCCTATTGAATATGCACTTAAAAATATGGACAGGATTCTGGAATAGCTTTGAAGTATTATCTTTAGTTAAGGATAATATCATTGTTGCAAAATCCTGGTTTTAATGTTTCTGAATTGATAGAATTTATTCAATATAGAAATAACACAACAGAGAGGAAAAAATATGAAGCTTTATGGAAAAGAATTTACAACGCAGGAACTGTTAAAAAGAGTTGGCGACATTTCACAGATAGGCGGGATAAGGCTTTTAGAAATGATAGACGGGCAGGCAAGGGGGGTGCGTGTTGCAGAGCTTAAAAATGCCTGCGGTATAGATATGAGGATTTTAATTGACAGGGGAATGGATATTTCTGATTTAAGATTTAATTCGGTGCCACTGGCCTGGAAATCCTCCGTTAAGGAAACATCTCCAATGTATTATGATAAAGACGGACTTGAGTTGCTGAGTACATTTTATGGAGGTCTTCTTGTTACATGCGGGCTGACCTATGCGGGAGCGCCCTGCAATGATGATGGGGAAGAACTTGGGCTTAATGGCAGGATTGCAAATATTGCAGCGGAAAATATTACTATAGACAACCGGTGGGAAGAAAATAATTATATACTTTCAATAAAGGGAACAGTTAGGCAGTCAAAGATATTTTTTGAAAATCTTGAACTTAAAAGACAAATAACTGTGCCGATTGATGAAGCAAAAATAACAATACGAGACAGCATTGAAAACTTGAGCTCAAGAACCACACCGCTTATGATAATTTATCACATGAATTTTGGCTTTCCTCTTCTTGACAGCTCAGCATATATTATAGGGACTGCTGGTAAACCTTTGCCGATAACTGATGAAGCTGCCAAAAATATTTCAGATTTTAATGTATTTGCAGGCCCTGTAAAAGATTTTTCAGAGCATGTTTTCTGTCATGATATACCTGCGGGCAATGACGGGTGTTCAAATATAGCCCTTATTAATGAAGAATTTAACTCCGGACAGGGTCTGGGTGTTTTACTTAAATACAAAAAAGAAACCCTGCCATATCTTAATCAGTGGAAGCAGGCGGGCTTTGGTGAATATGTCCTGGGTCTTGAACCTGCAAACTGCAGGACTTACGGAAGGAAGCTCTCAAGGGAAAAAGGGGAACTTGAATTTATAGAGCCGGGTGAAGTTAAAGAGTATATGGTGGAGCTTAATATACTCAAAGACCTTTCAGCTATAGACAGGGTAAAAAAGTTATTGAAATAATAAAAAGCTTGAGTTCTTTACAAACATAATATGCATTGAAACAGACATACTCGCCATGCCTCTTAGTTTTTTTAGCTAATGTGCATTCCGGACGAGTTTTGCCTTTTATACGGGGATGCCATGGTTTTTCATTGTGAAAAATCTGAAAAGTTTTTAACCTGGTTAATTATTTTATAAGTGGAATATTACCAGTTATTATAAATGTTTGCCGGGTTGAAAAGGAAAATGCAAAGGGGCCGATAAATAATTCAGCCCCTTAAGTGAATTTTATTAGCTTATTAATGCTTGTGACCTACAAAACTGGAAGCTGATAATTAAGCTGTGAATACTTCCACTTATGTCCTGAACTTCTGGATTCTCTCCAGGAGTTCCATATCTCCAGCAGCATCCCCCAGGCAGGTCGGTATAATGCCGTCTACGACACCTTCAAGGTCAGCTACAAATTTTTCAGCATGCTCCATGGTTGTACTGGCGGGCCACCCGATTCTCTCAAGGGTTTTCTGGTTCTTATCTGTTCCCACTACGAAATAGGGATAAATGGGTTTGCCCAGATGCTTGCATTCTTCAGCTATCTGTTTTAACTTTGGTACCGTTGCCTCTTCAAGTCTCAGGAAAAAGCAAAAATCCCAGTCATCCTGTATACGGGTTATAGCGTTTTCCGCAGGTACGCGGGCAGTTAATAAGCAGCCCAGCTTTACCTTGCTTATCTTTACTGTGTTTCGCAGAAAATCCCTGACTCCTTCAGCAGGACCGGTGGATCTCCTGTATTTTAATATTTCATCAGGGTCTGATATTATTTCAAAGCTGCCATCCTGGAATGGCCTTATTAGGTTCCCGTATCTTGGAGGGTCACCCGGATCCGGGAGCATGCCATCGATACCTATAGCTTCAGCAGCCAGTGCTACTGAGCCTATTTCTACTGTTCCCTTATAATTGGTAATAAGCATTGGTATTGCCATCTTGTCCGGATATATTTGTTTAAGCACGCAAGCTACAGCAGTTCCACTTGGTGCAGGAGCGCCCCCAGCGCTATCCGTGATGTTCCATCCGTCAACTAAATCCTTTACCTTCTCGGCAGAGTTGATAAAGTCCAGTCTTGGGATAAACTCATACAATAATTTCATAGTTCCCCCCTAATTGTCTTTTATATTTATTATATTAAGCCGCACCAGTATCGGCTCTTTTTCTCCAGGATCCTTTGTTCTCTCTTTTCCATACCCTGTCATACGATAACCAGTTATAATGGGATAATTTGCCGGTTTTTTATAAACCTCGGCTAACAGTTGCAACATGAATTATAACCGGATTTTTAAGAAAACCTTACCTCTACTGACAATGTCATTTCACATTTTAAAGCATTATACTATAGACGAATAAATAAAACTATATATCAAAATGAATGGGAAGCATCTATTTTTCCGTGATGAGTAATTTTTAAAAAATTTATCCTAGTTGGGAAACAAAATTTTTTTAGTAAAAATCTATATATAGTGATCATTTTCGTTTATTAACACAATATATAAAGATTAAATATCGAAAAATATAAATTTTACTATTAAATTTATTTCTATCACGGAATTTTAGATGCTAACAAATGAATGTTGAATTGAGTCTGCATTTAGAAATATCCCCTATTTATTTCCTTCAATAATTTTTTTTCTACTTATTTTTAAAATCATAATCATTTCTTATCTGAGATTAATATTTTTGCATACGTAGTGTCTGAATTGCAATTTATATTTATAAGGGAATATGTTTTTTTTAATTTACTGATAAAATATAGTATGCAGGACGTTAAATTTTTTATGGGAACAATAATTGACAATTTATTTTAAGGGTTTATAAAAACAAATTAAAAGATTTAATATGATTTATAATGAACTTAAAAAGGATAGGTAAGAAATACAGATATATCGACCACCTCTCTGATATTGGCATTGAGTTTTATGGAAATAAACTGGAGGAGTTATTTGAAAATGCAGGGGTGGGTATGTTTTCTATTATGTGTGACTTAGAATTGGTCGAACCTCAGGAGAAAAGGAATATAAAAATAAGCCAGAAGGATACATGCTATGAGGATTTACTGGTATTATGGCTGGAGAGATTATTGTACTTATATGAAGTTGATGATGTTTTATTTTCGGAATTTAAAGTGTGTGGAATTCATAAAAAGGGCTGGAATCTCGTGCTGACTGCTGAAATTTCCGGAGAAAAAATAGATCTGAACAAGCATAAAATAAAGATAGCTATTAAAGCGCCGACTTATCATATGCTTGAAATAAAAAGAGGTGACAGGTATTGTAATTGGAAAGGCAGGATTATTTTCGATGTGTGATAAAGGAGGGATTTACTATAATGGATTATAAGATTAAAAAAATAAATGATTATAAGTGGGAAATAGAAAAGGATGAAAAATATGATATGAGGGTTCCGGGAATAATTTTTGCCGACAGGCAATTATTAGACCATGCAGCCAACGAAAAGACTATTGATCAGGTGATAAATGTTGCAACTCTTCCTGGTATATTAAAGGCTTCTTATGCTATGCCTGATATACATTTTGGATATGGGTTTCCTATCGGGGGAGTGGCTGCTTTTGATGAGGACAGTGGAGTAATCTCCCCCGGCGGTGTTGGTTTTGATATATCCTGTGGAGTAAGAACCCTGCGGACCAATTTAAATATCGGGGACATTAAAGACAGGCTGGAAGATATAATGAGTACTTTATCCTTCAATATACCCAAGGGAGTAGGCAGCAAGGGGAAAATTAGGTTATCAAAAAATCAGCTAATGCAACTGCTAAAAGAAGGTGTTGACTGGGCCATTAGAAATGGTTATGGCTGGGAAGAAGATAAATATTTCGTAGAAGAGAATGGCTGTATGGCAGGCGCCAATACTGATTTTGTCAGCAGTCTTGCTATGGATAGAGGAATGGACCAGGTGGGAACCCTTGGATCCGGAAATCATTTTTTAGAGATCCAGGTAGTGGATGAGATATATGATACTGGTGCGGCAGAGTCTCTTGGTCTGGAAAAAGATCAAATAACCATAATGATTCATTCAGGCTCCAGGGGACTTGGGCATCAGATATGCAGCGATTATATCAGAGTAATGCAGCAGTCTGTCATAAAGTATGGAATAAAATTGGCGGATAGGCAGCTTGCCTGTACTCCTGTTTCTTCTCCTGAAGGCAGAAGATACTATGGAGCTATGGCCTGTGCCATTAATTATGCCATGGTAAACAGGCATTGCCTTGCCCACTGGGTAAGAACAGTATTTGAAAGATTTTTTGGAAAATCTTCAGATAAATTGGGTCTCGGCACCATTTATGATGTATCTCATAACATAGCAAAGATTGAAGAACATAATGTTGATGGTAAATTGAAGAAAGTCTGTGTGCATAGAAAAGGTGCTACCAGATCCTATCCTCCAGGGAATAAAGATATTCCTGACCGGTATAAGAGTATAGGCCAGCCAGTAATAATTCCGGGGGACATGGGCCGTTATTCCTTCATACTGCTGGGAACCGAGAAGGCAATGAGCGAGAGTTTTGGTTCTACCTGTCATGGCGCGGGAAGACTTATGAGCAGAACGAAAGCAAAGAAAAATATACAGGGGAGTGAACTTAAAAAGGAGCTTTTTAATAAAGGAATTATAGTAATGGCTGGAAGTATGGCCGGGCTGGCAGAAGAAGCTCCTCAGGCTTATAAGGATGTAAGCAAGGTGGTGGATGTGACTCACTACGCTGGGATATCAAAGAAAGCAATAAGACTCCGCCCTCTTGGAGTTTTAAAAGGTTAATCAGTATTTAAAAACTTCTAGAACAATATATAAAACAATAATTTATATAAATAAAATCAATAAAGGAGAAAAGAAAATGAATGAAGGAAGGGTTCAGGAGAAAAAACCAGATGAGATATACTGCCCCAGCTGTGCCAAACCAATAAAAAAAGATGCGGTGGTATGTCCAAATTGCGGAGTACAGGTAAAAGAGCTAAAAGTATCTGCTGAAGCTAAAGCTATGACTCCAGAAGAAGAGCTAGAAGAAGGAAGAAAACAATTAGGAGGGGTAAAGGTACTTTATTGGTTTGTAATTGTAGTTTTAGCCCTTTATCTAATTATTATGATTCCCCTAACTATTGCCTCACCACATTTAATGGAGGGAACATATACAGCAGGTAACATTGCCCAATCTATAATGGTACTGATATTTGTTTTTGGTATAGGTATGGCCATTTATATAATTCCTCTAGTAGGAATTATCAAAAGGAAATCATTCTCGGTTCCTTATACCAGAGTTTTACTAATTATAACTATGATCGGTGGTTTTCCTATTGGCACCATTATTGGAGCAACTCTGTGGAAAAGAATTAATCATCCACTGGCTAAAAAATATTTAAATTACGGTACGTAGTAAAATAAACATCCAGAATACCACATTAAATTACATTGCCAGTATTTAAAACTGGACGCTTGCTCCTATTTTAAAAGATTAAGTAATTATTAATGGGGAAAGATGTTTTTTGGTTTTTTTAGAGAATTTCTACAAGAAGATTTGGAAAGGAGGTGAAAAGTGAAAATATTTAACCGAGTAGTGGTGATTATAGTGCTATTTAAAATAATCTTATTGTCCATTGTTGCTGTAGTAAATAAATTTACTAATCTTTTTTTATGGACTGATGTATCAAATAAAATCATAGGTTCAATAGGCGGTCTAAATATCTACATTACCGGAGCAATACTACTATTGGTTGTAGTCGGATGTATAGTTCTTCTGGTATTTGAATTTCGTAAAAAAGAATAGAGCAGAGCAGTTTAAAGACTGGAACCAAAAAGTTAAATTAAATACTAGGATTAATTTTATGTTAGTCCTAGTATTTAATTAATGCAGCTCATTCTATAACCTTTTCCAATAATAAAAAATCCTTTTAAAAACAATACAAAAAGCTTTAAGTAAATTATATTGACATATTTAAATATATAATTATAATAAGGAAAAACTGCGTTTTATTGTCTTATTATACAAGTAAATTTTAATGTGAATATTATGATGGTTAAATTAGAAAACTAAAAGTTCAGAACGCATAAATTTATAAAGAAGATGGTAGAAAATGTTGTCGACAGAGTACTTTGCTCTAATAAAAGCAATTGCAGGCGCTACCTAGGATAAGAATGTTATATGCCATTTCAGCTGTATAAAAGGAGGAATAAATTATGATTAAAGATTTACTTATTGCAGGGTTACTCGCATTAGAAGGCTACATTGCTACACATGTGTTGACTTGTCTTATACCAGCCTTCCTTCTGGCTGGTGCAATGGTAACGTTCATCAACCGTGAGGCTATCTTAAATTATCTGGGTGAAAAAGCAAGCAAGATTAAATCATTTTCTCTGGCGAGTATCTCAAGTTTCTTCTTAGCAGCTTGCTCTTGCACAGTTATACCTGTTGCGAGCGGACTTTATTATAGTGGTGCAGGAATTGGAGTTGCATTTATTATTCTCTGGGTTGCACCAGCAGCAAATATCCTTGCTCTTATTTATACCGGAAGTATTCTTGGTAGTAAGATGGTTATCTCAAGGATAGTCGCTGCCTTGCTTATGGCTTTTGTTGTTGGTGTGATAATGAGTTTTATCTTTAGAAAAGAAAGAAAGGAAGTAGCTCATCCACAAGAGTGGAAAGAGAAAAAAAACAGGAAAAATATTATTGCTTTGCGAGATTTAATCTTTTTGTTTCTGATACTTGTATCACTTCTTTTACCGAATTATCTGGTAAGAAGTGGCAATTACCTTTACAAAATCCTGGTTTGGGCTATCAGTAGTTTAGTAATGGTAATTTATGCAATAAAAGTGATTCCGAAAGAAAGAATAAAAGATTGGTTAAGAGAAACTTGGTGGTTTGTTAGAATCATTTTTCCTTTGCTTTTGATTGGCGTCTTTATCATTGGTATAATAGGAAAGATATTACATGAAGAGTGGATTCAGAATTGGCTTGGTGGAAATGGTATTGTTGCTTCTTTTCTAGCTACTATGATTGGAGCGATAAGTTACTTTGCTACGATGACAGAGGCACCATTCGTGGATACCCTTATGAAATTAGGTATGGGTAAAGGGCCTGCCCTTGCTCTTCTTCTTACCGGGCCAGGATTAAGTTTGCCCAATTGGTTGGCTATTGCAAGGGTGTTTGGAGTTAAAAAAGCACTTGTATACGTGCCTATAATTGTTATTCTTGGAACATTAGTAGGCTGGTTCTTCGGAAATTTTATATTTTAGGAGTGGTATTATAAAAGGAGGTAGAAAATATGAAAATACAAATTGCAGGACCTGGTTGCCTAAGATGCCAGGTAACAGAAGAGAATGTAAGAAATGCCTGTGCTGAGCTGAACCTTCCCGCCAAAATCTCGCATGTATACAATGTGAAGGAGTATGCAAAACTTGGGGTAATGATGACACCAGCGGTGATTGTGAACGGTAAGGCAATGATATCAGGGAAAGTTCCTACGGTAGAGGAATTAAAAAGACTATTATCAGAGATAAAATAGAAAGGTTACACAGCCATTTTGATTTATGTAGAGGTAATGTATAATTTTTGTAAATTGGATAGAAATAGAATATTTCTATAAGAAGATATAAAATTTATTAAAAATAAATGGAATTATTAAGAGTAGAAAAACTTTCATTAAACTTAAATGGAAGGCAGATTTTAAAGGATTTAAGTCTTTCTGTTAAATCTGGAACAATTCATTCTATACTCGGTCCAAATGCTGCAGGAAAGTCAAGTCTTGCCTATGTTCTTATAGGTTGTTGTGATTATAATCCTCAAAGTGGCAAGATTTATTTTCTTGGGGAAGATATAACCGGTTATCCAACTCAAAAACGGGCCAAAATTGGCATGACTCTTGCCTGGCAAGAACCTGCAAGATTTGAGGGCTTGACGGTTAAGGATTATATTTCGGTTGGAATTAAAGAAAATAAACCAGGTCTGGTTGAGGAGTCCTTATATCGGGTGCTATTGGAGCCAAAAGATTATTTAGACAGGGAAGTAGATAAAACTTTAAGTGGGGGAGAAAGGAAGCGAATTGAATTGGCTGCAGTTTTTGCCATGAGGCCAAGATTAGTTATTTTAGATGAGCCTGATTCAGGAATTGATATACTGGCTCTTGATAACATTGTAAATATGATAAAAGAGCTAAGAAGTCAGGGTACAACTGTGCTTTTAATTACCCATAGAGAAGAGGTTGCCGAAATTGCAGATAAGACATCTCTTATGTGTTCGGGCTTTATTGTAGAAGAAGGTACCCCTGAAGAGGTGGGTAAATATTTTAAAGAAAAATGTATTCCTTGCCCCACCCACCTTTACCCAGCAGAGAAAGATAAAGAAAAAAATAAAGGAAAAAAATGATGCAAGATTATAAATACATGCTGGATGCATATGAAGAGGCAGGTGGAAATCCTGAAGCTTTTAAAAATTCTAAAGTTGCCCATCTGGTGATTCACCAGAACAAGGTAATTGGTAAACATTTAGTTGAAGGTTTGGATTTGAAACCAAAAGAGACAGCTTCAGGGATAGATATTCATTTAATTGTTAGAAAAGGGACAATAATAAAGTATCCTGTACATCTTTGCTTTGGGGTATTGCCTAAAGAAGGCATCCAGGAGATAAATATTAGAGCAAGGGTGGAAGATGATTCAGAGATTAAGTTACTTGCACATTGCGTTTTCCCAAATGCTGTAAGGGTAGTTCACAAAATGAATGCTGATATAGAAGTTGGCAACAATTCCTATTATGAATACAATGAAGTTCACTTTCATGGCTTTGAAGGCGGCGTGGAAGTTATACCAAAAGCAAAAATAAGAGTCGGAAATAACAGCCGTTTGGTTACAAATTTTTCTCTTCTTAAAGGCAGGGTTGGCTATTTCGATCTTGATTATGAATCAGAAATTTTAGACAACTCAAGCTTAGAAATGACGGTAAAAATTTATGGTTATTCTGATGACAGAATTAAAATTAAGGAAGTGGGCCGACTCATTGGCGAATCTTCTCGCGGATTAATTAAAAGCCGTGTTGTGGTTAAAGATGATGCGCAAAGTGAGATAATAAATGAACTGGTTGCTTCTGCTAAAAATGCAAGAGGTCATGTTGATTGCATAGAGGTTATCCAGGGAAATGCAAAAGCGCGTGCTATTCCCATTGTTAATGTTACTCATGAACTGGCAAAAGTTACTCACGAGGCAGTAATAGGTAGAGTTAGTAAAAAACAAATTGAGACACTTATGGCACGGGGATTAGAAGAAGAAAAAGCAATTGATTTGGTGGTAAGTGGGATGCTTAAATAGAATGTCATCTAAAGCCTTTATTTTTAGAATTTTAGGAATGAAGAAAAATGGTTAAATTAGACAAATTAAGCAAAATAATAAAAGCTTTAGCTGATCCAGGAAGAATTAGAATATTAGCATTACTTTTAGCTAAAAATAACCTTTGTGTTTGCGAGATACAGGATATAATTGGACTTTCGCAACCTACAATATCTTTTCATTTAAGGTTGCTTGAAAATGCAGGTCTTGTTGAATATAAAAAAGATGGATTGTGGGTAAATTACAATGTTAATAGCAACATGGATAATGATATAAGAAAGCTAATAGATAACATCATTAATATCCTTAAAGCCGATGAGAAAATTTTAGAAGACCTAAAGAAAATTAATGGAATAGATAGAATAGAG
>VGAU01000027.1 GCA_016870675.1 Actinomycetota bacterium
CATCATAAGTTGCTGTCCCTTCCCATAAAAATTTCTTAATTTCCTCAAGTTTTCTAGCCGGCTATCTCCAAATATATTAACTCCGGATTTTTTCATCGCTGCTGCTATTTTTATATCCCCCAAGACACACTTAGTAACACCAACAAGCGATATACCCAGGTTAGCACACCGGGCATTAATAATCCTGCTATTATGGGAGATTTTCTCCAGATCTATTTTTAAACAAGGATAACTCATTAAGAAAAGATAACTATCTTTTAGAAAACTGAGGCCTTTTCCTGGCTTTTTTGAGACCGTACTTTTTCCTCTCTTTAACCCTGGAATCCCGGGTTAAAAAACCCTCTCTTTTAAGTATTGGCCTGTATTCTTCATTAATTTCCAGTAGCGCTTTTGAAATGCTATGACGTAATGCTCCTGCCTGCCCTGATATTCCACCTCCTGATAAATCTGCAATAATGTCATACGCATTTTCGGTATTGGTAAGTCTGAAAGGTTCCATAATAATAGTTATAAGAGACTCTCTCTTAAAATATTCTTTAAAGTCTCTTGAATTAACCATAATTTTTCCTTCTCCAGGAAATAATCTTACTCTGGCTATCGACTCCTTTCTCTTTCCTGTTGCACTATAAACTACCTGCTTTGCCAAATTAATTCTCCTTTTTATAAATCAATTTTTTCAGGTTTTTGCGCACTATGCGGATTATTTTCACCCTTATATATTTTTAATTTCTTTAGTATTTGCCTGCCCAGAATATTATGTGGTATCATTCCCCTTACCGCATTTCTTATAACAAACTCCGGCGATTTTTCCATCATTTTTTCCAGGTTGATAACCTTTAGATTGCCCACATATCCAGAATGCCTGTAATAATTCTTACCTTTCAGCTTATTTCCGGTAACATTTATCTTATCTGCATTTATAACAATTACAAAATCACCACAATCTAAATGCGGTGTAAAGGTCGGTTTATTCTTGCCTCTTAAAATCCTGGCTATTTCTGTACATAACCGTCCCAGATTTTTATCCTTTGCATCAACAAGAAACCATTTTCTTTTAATTTCTTCTTTTTTTAAACTAAATGTTTTGAGCCCAACATTTACCATAACTCCTCCAATCACCTAAAATACTCGACCCCTGTAAGAAAAAGGCCCTTTGCGGGAATTATTTTCCCGGCCAACTTTCTGTCTCTTTTCATCAGAGCTTCGCTTATGCTCCCCAGTTCTCTCTGGCCGCTTCCTATTTCAAGTACAGTTCCTATTATAATTCTAACCATATTATATAAAAAAGAATTTGCTGCTATTTTAAAAATTACTAAATCATCTTTAGTTTTTTCTATTGTAAACCTTTTTATCTCCCTTACAGTGTTACTACCAAGACAATCAGGATTGCAAAAAGAAGCAAAATCTTTTGCTCCTAAAAACATCCTGGCAGCTTTTCTCATTAATCTTATGTCTAGTTCTCTGGTTACAAGAATACTGTACTTTTTCAAAAAAACGCTCTGGTATTTTTTGTTTACTACAAAATAGCTATATTCTCTCAAGCACGCATCCCTTCTGGCATCAAAAGAAGGGCTAACCTTTTCTATTTTTTTAATAACTATATCATCCGGGAGTAAACTGTTTAAAGACCACAAAATTCTGTAAATATCTAAATCTTTGCCAGTTTTAAAATTCATTACCTGATAAGTGGCATGAACCCCGGTATCAGTTCTTCCGGCGCATTTAAAATCTACTTTTTCATTTAAAACTTTTGAAAGAACTGCCACCAGCTCTCCCTGAATAGTATTAGTTCCACCTGGCTGTATTTGAAATCCACTGTAATTAGTTCCGTCATATTCCACTACAGCCATGTAGTTATTCATCATCTTATGCCATATAATTTATAATTTTCAAAATAACATTAATTTTTATTTTTATTTTACCAGAAGCTCCATTATTACCAGTTGAGCTCCATCTCCAGGTCTGTTTTTATACTTAACAATCCTGGTAAATCCGCTGGATCTCTGATACATTCCCGGAGCTATTTCATTAAATAATTTCTGTACTGCTTCAGTATTACCCAGTAGTCTAATACAATTTCTTCTAGCTGCCAGGTTATCCTTTTTAGCTATGGTTATTAATTTATCCACAAAACTTCTTACATACTTAGCTTTTGCCACCGTGGTTTTAATCTTTCCATTTTTAAATAATGAAATGGCTAAATTTCTCATAATTGCTTTTTGGATACTGCTGCTCCCGCCGAGCCTTCTACCTTTTTTAGGTATTACCATATTCTACTTCTCCCGCTCACTATTTTTGCTTAAAGGATAATCCCAGTTCTTTTATTTTATCTTTTACTTCCTGAATAGATTTCTGTCCAAAATTTCTAATATCAAGAAGCTCATCCTCACTATATTCCAGTAACTTTTCTACGGAATCAATTCCTTCCCTCTTAAGACAATTATATGCTCTTACTGAAAGTTCCAATTCTTCTATAGAAGGATATTCTTGTTTTTTGTCTTCCTCTTCAATTTCTTCAAATATAGGTTTGCCTTTACTTTCTTTGTCGGATAAATCTATTAGAAGCGCCATATAATCATTAATAATTTTAGATGCCTGGCTTAAAACATCTTCCGGTTTAACACTGCCATTAGTTTTTATATTTATAGAAAGCCTATCAAAGTTAGTCATTTGACCAACTCTTGTATTTTCAACTTTAAATCGAACCAATCTTACCGGTGAAAATATAGTATCAATAGGTATTACTCCAAGAGGTTCTCCCTCTACGACATTTTCTTCTGCATTTTTATATCCTTTATTTTTTTCAATCCTTATCTCTGCATTTAGTTTCCCTTTTTTGGTCAGGGTGCAAATATATGCATCCGGATTTACTATCTCCACATCAGAAGATAGTTTTATTGCTGAAGCCTTTACAGTTCCAGGACCCTTCTTTTCAAGTTTCAACAATACCGGTCCATCACTTTCCATTCTAAAAACAACTCCTTTAAGATTAGTGATGAATTCTATCATATCTTCTTTCATTCCATCTAAAGTTGAAAATTCATGCATGATGTCTTCAACTCTGATCCTTGTAATCCCCACTCCTTCTATAGATGAAAGTAGAACTCTCCTAATCGAATTACCTAAAGTGTGCCCAAAACCTCTTTCTAATGGCTCAATAATAAACTCACCAGAAAAATCATCTTTATGCTTAATGCTCACATTGGGTTTATGCATTTTTAGCAATTTATATCTACCTCCTAAAGAAAAGAATATTCAAATGAATATTTAAACTACTTAGAATAAAGCTCTACTATTATTTGTTCATTAATAGGAACTTTTATTTCATCCCGCTCCGGATATCTTAAGAGCTTTCCTTTAAGATTATCCAGATCGACTTCTAACCATTCGGGCATGGTTAGACTTCCTCCGCTTTCTTTTGCCTCCATTATTGGAATTATTTCCTTACTGGACTCGGCAACACTTATTTCCTGTCCTTCTTTTAACTGATATGAAGGTTTATCAACTTTCCTGCCGTTAACTTGAATATGCCCGTGACTAATTAACTGCCTGGCCTGAACTCTGGATGCAGCAAAACCCATAACATAAATAATATTATCAAGCCTGGTCTCCAGTAACTGGAGTAATATTTCTCCAGTAACTCCTTTTCTCTTCACTGCTTTTTTGTAATAATTTTTAAATTGCCTCTCCCATACCCCGTAATATCTCTTAGCTTTTTGTTTTTCTCTTAACTGTTTGTAATACCCAGTTTCCATAAGTCTTCTCTTAGCTCTCTGGCC
The DNA here is from genome assembly GCA_016870675.1 of Actinomycetota bacterium. Classification (GTDB taxonomy): domain Bacteria; phylum Actinomycetota; class Humimicrobiia; order Humimicrobiales; family Humimicrobiaceae; genus Hydromicrobium. Next base: position 3,780 of record VGAU01000027.1, read on the forward strand.
AGGAACGTAAGGCTTTTTTTCCAATACACACTTATCAGAAAAACATCTCTGTCCTTTTAAAAATAACTTTTCTCTTTCTCTCCTGCACTGTTTGCAGGCAGGCCCTTTAGCTACTGCCATTTATTATAACTCCTTTTTTTAAACTTTTTTAAACTCTTCTCCTCTTAGGTTGCCTGCAGCCGTTATGAGGTACCGGTGTTACATCAATTACACTACCAATTTCCAGTCCAGCTGCCTGGAGAGACCTTACAGCAGTTTCCCTGCCAGACCCCACACCTTTAACTCTCACATCTACTTTAGTAACTCCATGCTCCTGAGCATTTCTAGCCACTGCAGTTGCAGTTATCTGAGCAGCAAACGGAGTACTTTTTCTGGAACCTTTGAAACCCTGACCTCCAGCACTACCCCAGGCAATAGTATTACCATTCAAGTCAGTTATATTCACAATAGTATTATTAAAAGTAGACTGAATATGGGCAATCCCGTAAGGTATATTTTTTCTTTCTTTACTTTTTACTCTTCTTTTACTGGTAGTTTTTTTAGGCAAATTTACCTCCTGAAATTTTATTATGACTGACTTTTCCTTATACCAACACTTCTTCTCTTACCTTTCCTGGTCCTTGCATTTGTGTGAGTCCTCTGACCTCTAACCGGCAATCCTCTTTTATGCCTGATGCCCCTGTAAGAGTTTATCTCGATTAATCTTTTTATATTCTGGCTTACTTCTCTTCTAAGATCTCCCTCAATAGTGTAGTTATTTTCTATATATTCTCTTATCTTAACTAGTTCATCTTCACTGAGATCTTTAGCCTTTATACTTTTATTAATATTTAGTTTGTCCAGCATTGCTTCTGCCGCTGACCTGCCAATGCCAAAAATGTAAGTCAGAGCTATGCAAATGTGCTTATCATTTGGTATATCAACACCTGAAATTCTTACCAACTGGAAACCTCCTTAACCCTGCCTCTGCTTATGACGGGGATTTTTACAAATAATAATAACTTTTCCTTCTCTTCTTATAACTTTACAGCTTTTACATATTTTTTTAACCGATGGTTTAACTTTCATTCTTATTCCTTCTTTCCGTCATCTTCTTCCCATCATTCAAACCTTAAAATATAAATTTTAAATATAATTACTTTTTTCTAAAAGTAATTCTTCCTTTATTTAGATCATAAGGTGATATTTCGACTTTAACTTTATCACCAGGTAAAATTTTTATATAATGCATTCTCATTTTACCTGAAATATGCGCCAATACCTTATGACCATTATCAAGCTCTACCCTGAACATAGCATTGGGAAGTGCTTCTAAAATGGTCCCCTCGGCTTCTATTATGCCTTCTTTTTTAGAAATCTTTAAACCCCCGTGCTAATATTTTCGATTTAAAAATAACGCAAATACGTAGGTTATCAAAAAACTTTTAGTATGTCCACAATATTTTGCTACTGCTATTAAATTCTGGTTAATATCAAAGGACCATTTTCCAATACCGCTACCGTATCCTCAAAGTGACAGGAAAGCTTCCTGTCACTCGTCACAACAGTCCACAGGTCACTTAATATTTCAACATCACTACTGCCCTGATTAAACATAGGCTCTATGGCTAAAACCATACCCTGCTTTAGAACCGGCCCCTGTCCAGGAGGCCCGTAGTTTAATATCTGGGGGTCCTCATGCATTTCTCTGCCAATTCCATGACCTACAAAATCTTTAACCACTGAAAAACCATCTATCATGGCTCTGTTTTCAATTACACTTGAGATATCTGACAGTCTGTTTCCAACGACGCACAGCTCTATACTTTTATCAAGTGCCTCTTTGGTAGCATTCCATAGCCTTTCAGCAATCTTACTTACATTTCCAACTTTATAAGTCCGTGTAGCATCTCCATAAAAGCCATTTATTTTAACTCCAATATCTATAGAGACCAGTTCTCCGTCCTTTATAACTCTCTTGCCTGGAATACCATGAACCACTTGTTCATCAATTGATATACAGACACTATTGGGAAAGGGTTTTTTGCCAACCTTCCCTACATAACCCTTAAAAGCAGGAACAGCCTTTTCACCGGTTATAACCTCTTCGGCAGTCTTATCTATATAACCAGTAGTTATACCAGGCTTTATAATTTCTTCTATTTTCAAAAAAACTCTAGCTACAATCCTGCCAGCCTCCCGCATTAATCTGATTTCATCTGCCGATTTGCATATTATCATAGAAATTTTAATATCCTCTCGGTTATTTCTTTCTCTTCTCCGGAACCATCAATATTTACAAGCAGTCCTTTATCAGCATAAAAATTAATAAGTGGTCTGGTTTCAGATTCGTACACTTCCAGCCTATGCTTAATAACCTTCACATCATCATCTTTTCTTTTTATTAAATCTCCTCCACATTCTGGACACTTTATAAAGTTTTCATTGTTATTATTAATACTGAATACATTTTTACACACATTGCAGATACTTCTCTTGCCGAGCCTGCTAATAATATCATCTTTATCAACAACTATATTTATTACTTTATCCAACTTTATCCCCAGATGATCCAGTGTACTTGAAAACATTTTTGCCTGCTTTAAATTCCGCGGAAAACCATCCATTAAAAATCCATTTTCTGACCTACTTTTTCTTATCATATTCTTTATTATTTCAATTATTATTTCGTCTGGAACTAATTTTCCGCTCTCAACAAAATTAACTGCCTTTTTTCCTAACTCAGACCCTTTATTTATTTCATTTCTTAAAATTTCTCCAGTCGAAATATGTGGTATATTAAATTTATTAGAAATTACTTTTGCCTGAGTCCCCTTTCCCACACCTGGAGCTCCAATTAAAACTATCCTCATTTTAGAAATCCCTCATAATCCCTCATAGTAAGCTGAGATTCAAGTTGTCTCATAGTATCTAAAGCAACACTTACAGCAATAAGTATAGATGTTCCGCCAAATCTAAAAGGTATTTCCATATAGTTAATCAATACCTCAGGAAGAAGAGCAATTATTGCTAAAAATATAGCACCTGGTAATGTTATCCTGTTTAAAATATTTGTTAAGTAATCTGCTGTATTTTTTCCAGGTCGTAGTCCTGGTATAAATCCCCCGTACCTTCTCAGATTATCTGCAGTGTCCAGAGGATTAAAAGTAATAGCGGTATAAAAGTAAGCAAATATAATAATAAGAATAGTATAAGTAATGGCATAAATTGGATTGATTCTTCCCTGTATAGTTGGACTTAACACATTAGCAAAGGATTGTACCCACCTGTTGGGAATAAATTGTGCAATTGTTGCAGGAAAAAGCATAACTGATATAGCCAGAATTATGGGCATTACTCCAGATTGATTAACTTTGAGTGGTATGTAAGTACTTTGTCCACCAAAAACTTTTCTTCCTACAATTCGTTTTGCATACTGAACAGGTATTTTTCTCTCACCTTGCTGGATAAGTATTACAGCTATAATTATACCAATAGATATAATTGCAAAAAGGGCTAAAAAGAAGTAATTCGTACCCCGCAGTCTGAATAGACTTATAAACTCTCCTGGTATTCTGGAAATAATACTGGCAAATATCAAAAGTGAAATTCCATTTCCTATTCCATGAATATTTATCAATTCACCTAACCACATTATAAGGATAGTTCCAGCAACTAATGTAATAATAATCAAGGTAACATGCATAAAGTCAAAATTAGGTATAGCGCCAAAATTTTTAAAGAAAAAAACCATTGCTGTAGATTGCACCAGTGCCAGCCCTACAGTCATATATCTTGCTATTTGATTTATTTTTCTCCTGCCGGTTTCTCCTTCCTTTGCCAGCTGCTCCAGCCTGGGAATTACCACTTGAAGAAGCTGCATTACAATAGAGGCAGTTATGTAAGGCATAATACCCAGAGAGAATACTGCAAATTTTCCCAGCGCTCCTCCTGAAAACAAGTCCATCATACCCATTATCCCGGTTTCAACCTGTTCCAGGATTTTGGTTGCATCTACTCCCGGTATAGTAATATTAGCTCCAAATCTATAAATAGCTAAAATACCAATAGTGAATAATATTCTGTTTCTGACTTCTTTAATTCTAAAGGCATTTATAATAGCCCGGAACATTAAATCACCTCTACTTTTCCACCAGCTTTTTCAATTTTAGCTGCAGCGCTCCTGCTGAAATAATTGGCTTTGACAGTTATTTTTTTAGTAAGCTTGCCATTACCCAATATTTTTACAGGATTTGACTTTTTCATAATAAGGCCATTCTTTTCTAAAAAATCATAGTCAACAACACTATCATCTTTGAACTTTTCTAACTGCCACACATTAATTACATTATTTATTTTCTTCCTGGTATTTTTAAAACCTTTGAGATGCGGTATTCTCCTTTGCAGAGGCATCTGTCCGCCTTCAAAACCCATTCTGGTTTTACCACCTGATCGGGACAACTGTCCTTTCGTGCCCCTTCCGCTGGTAGTTCCATGTCCGGAACTGTTCCCTCTACCTACTCTTTTCCTTTTCTTTATAGACTCAGGAGATCTTAAGTCACAAAGCTTCACTATTTTCTCCTTCCAATATTATCCAAACCCATAACATATTAATTAACTTCTGGTTCTTCTATCTTCCGCATACCCTCAAGTCTGCTCCGGTGTTTTAAGCATCTTTAGACCACTAATAGTTGCATTAACTATATTTAAAGCATTGGCACTTCCTAATGATTTTGTAAGAATATCCTTTACACCAGCCAATTCCATTATTATTCTTACCGGTCCACCGGCAATTACTCCTTTACCGTGAGAAGCCGGCTTCATAAAGACATGACCTGCGCCAAACCAGCCATCAATTGGATAGGGTATGGTTCCATCAGTCAAAGGCACTTTAAACATATTTTTCTTTGCATTATTAATGCCTTTTTGGATTGCGGTTGAAACCTCATTAGCTTTACCAAAACCAATACCAACCATACCATTCATATTACCAACTGCTACAAGAGCACTAAAACTAAATCTTCTACCGCCCTTAACCACTTTCGCTACTCTATTTATTTTTATAACCTTTTCACTTAACTCTGTATCTTTAGAAAGATCAGCCACTAAATATCCTCCTTAAAAATAGGGTTAAAATTTCAATCCGCCTTTTCTTGCACCTTCAGCCAGGGCTTTTACTCTGCCATGATACTTGTAACCACTTCTATCAAAAACTATTTCATTTATACTTTTCTTCTTTGCCATTTTAGCCAGGGCTTCTCCAGTCCTAAAGCTTATATCTATTTTCCCTTTATCTCCATCTTTGCTTTCAATTTTCTTGCTTGATATACCAACCAGTGCAGTGCCGGTGCTATCATCTATTATCTGACCATAAATATATTTATTGCTCCGGTAAACAGAGAGTCTCATACGATTGCTGCTTCTTTTAATTTTAAACCTGCTCCTTACTTTTCTTCTTAAACTTTTATCACTTTTTTCAGTTTTGCTCTTCATAAAATCTCCCAAAAGAAATTTAAGAACCGCTGGTAATAGCTGTTTTACCAACTTTTCTTCTTATAATTTCATCACTATATTTTATACCTTTACCCTTATAAGGTTCCGGTTTCCTTATACTCCTGATCTTAGCAGCCATTTCTCCAACTACCTGTTTATCTATTCCTTTAACCACAATTGTAGTATTATCCGGGACATCAAATGATATCCCTTGAAGAGGATTGACTATTACCGGATTTGAATATCCTGCCAATATTTCCAGATCATTTCCCTTCTTACTGGCTCTAAAACCCACACCGACTATTATTAAGGTTTTGCTAAAACCGCTGCTCACACCTGTAACCATATTATTTATAAGGCTTCTATAAAGACCATATTTAGCTCTATTCTCATTACTATCCGAAACTGGGATAACAGTTAACCTATTGTCTTCCATACTTAATTTAACAGAAGTGTTGTCAAACTTTTGAGAAAGCCCTCCTAATTTTCCCTTTACACTAATATTGTCCTTATCTATTTTGATCTCTATTTCTTCCGGTACATCAATAGGTTTTCTTCCTATTCTTGACACTTTAAATTCACCTTTCTAACCATTTTCTCTTTCTACCATATAGAACATATTACTTCCCCGCCAACTCCTAGTTTTTTGGCTCCTGTACCTGTAAGTACACCTTTTGACGTGGACAATATAACTGTTCCCAAACCACCAAGAACCCTGGGAATTTCATCCTTTTGCGCATAAACCCTGAGTCCTGGTTTGCTTATTCTTTTAAGCGCGTTTATAGCACTCTTTTTGTCTTTATCATATTTTAAGTATATTTTAATTAAGCTACCGGCGTTTTCATCTTTACGGATTTCATAACTTCTTATATAACCTTCTTCATCCAATATCCTGGCTATTTCTGTTTTAAGTTTTGAATAAGGTATACTGACGCTATCCATCTTAGCAATATAGCCATTCCTTATTCTGGTTAACATATCTGAAACAGGATCTGTAACTGCCGACATAAACCCTCCTTTTACCAACTGGACTTGGTTAGTCCAGGAATTTTTCCTTCATGAGCCATTTCTCTAAGACAAATTCTACATAATCCAAACTTTCTAAAATAACCTCTGGGTCTACCACACCTAAAACATCTGCTGTACTTTCTTGTTTTGTATTTAGGTTCTCTTCTTTGTTTTTCTATAAGTGATTTCTTTGCCAATAAATGTCTCCTTTATAAAACTTGCGTTTTTTTATTTTTTAAATGGAAACCCAAACTCCTCCAGTAAAAATAATGCTTCATCATCATTTTCCGCACTGGTGGTAATAGTAATATTCATACCTTTTACACTTAAAATACTGTCATACTCTACTTCTGGAAAAATTAACTGTTCTTTTATGCCAATAGTATAATTTCCAGAACCATCAAAACTTTTTTTAGAAAGACCTCTAAAATCCCTAATTCTTGGAATTGCTATACTAAGCAGTCTATCCAAAAACTCATACATTCTCTTTCCCCTTAAAGTAACCATACAGCCTATTGGGTTTCCCTGTCTGAGCTTAAATCCCGCAACTGATTTTCTGGCTTTTGTTATAACAGGCTTCTGGCCTGTAATTTTAGCCAGATCCTGGCTAGCAGATTCCAATTCTTTTATATTTTGAATCGCCGAGCCAATACCCATATTTACAGTGATTTTATTTATCCTGGGTACTTCCATTACATTATTAAATTTACGATTTTTTAATATTTTAGGAATTATTTCTTTTTTATATTTTTCTTTTAACCTCGGCTCCACCAATATCACCTCAAGCATTTATCCTTTAAATCTGCTGATTGCACCTCTTACATATCCTGACTTTTTCACCAGAATCCTTAACTTCAAAACCCACTCTTGCTGGCTTGCCGCAATTAGGGCAAACAAGTTTAACATTTGAAATATTAATGGGTCCTTCCTTTTTAATAATACCGCCAGGTTTGCTTTGATCCTTCTGCCTGACATGCTTATTTATAATATTAGTACCCTCAACATATAATCTATTTGTAACGGACTCTATTCTAAGTACTTTTCCTGTTTTCCCTTTATCTTTTCCTTTTATTATCTCAACCTTATCATTTTTCCTTATTTTCAACATTTTCAATGCTCCTGCTACAAATAACTAAATTACCTCTGGTGAGAGTGATATTATCTTCATAAAATTTTTATCTCTTAGTTCTCTTGCTACTGGACCAAATATTCTGGTCCCTCTCGGGTTATTCTGCGTATCAATAATAACTGCTGCGTTATCATCAAACCTTATATACGATCCGTCGGGCCTCCTGAATGTTTTTTTTGATCTTACAAGTACGGCCTTTACTACATCGCTTTTCTTTACTACCCCTCCTGGATTTGCTACTTTTACTGCAGCAATAAAAGTATCTCCAACACGTGCATACCTCTTTCTTGTTCCCCCTAAAACTTTAATGCATTTAATTTCCCTTGCACCGGTATTATCCGCCACTTTTACCTTACTCTCAGCTTGAATCATTTTTAAATCCTTCTCTACTCCGCTTTCCTGATTACCTCGACCAGTCTCCACCTCTTAGTCTTACTAATAGGCCTTATTTCGGAAATCTTTACTACATCACCCAACTTACAGCTGCCTTCAGGATCGTGTACCTTCAATTTCTTTATTTTCTTTAAAATCTTCTTGTATAAAGGGTGCCTGTAATGAGATTCTACGGCAACAACAACCGTCTTATCCATTTTGTCACTTACTACTGTTCCTACTCTTACTTTTACTTTTCCTCTTTCCAAAAAACCCCCTTTATTTCCCTCTTCTTTATTTCTTGCTTTCCTCATTAATCTTTATACTTGAGCTCTTTCTCTCTAAGTAAAGTTTTTATTCTGGCAATATCTTTCCTTAAATTTCGTATCTTTACCGGATTTTCTAATTGCCCTGTAGCTTTTTGAAATTTCAAATTAAAAATACTCTTTTTTATATCCACTAGTTTTGCTTCTAATTCTTCTTTTGTTTGTTCCTTTATCTCACTTATTCTCATTTCCCACCCGGTTTGTTATAGTTCTTCATAAACAAATTTTGATTTTATAGACAATTTATTAGAAGCCAATCTAATTGCTTCCTTTGCAACTTCCATACTAACACCCGAAATTTCAAATAGGATTCTTCCAGGCTTAACCACAACTACCCAATTTTCCGGCGCACCTTTTCCTCCGCCCATACGGGTTTCAGCCGGTTTTTTGGTAACAGGTTTATGAGGAAAAACATTTATCCATACTTTTCCTCCCCTTTTTATATACCTGGTAAGAGCTACCCTTGCAGCTTCTACCTGCCTGCTTGTTAACCAGCCAGATTCCAGTGCCTGCAGCCCATATTCTCCAAAAGAGAGCTTGGTACCACCTTTGGCAATACCTTTCATTCTTCCTCTTTGTACTTTTCTATATTTTACCCGTTTAGGCATTAACATTGCTGCCATAAATATCTCCTAACTTGAAATTTTTTCTTTTTCCTTCTTCCTTTTATCCAATTTTCTTTCCTTTCCCATCTCTTCCTTATCCAGTATGATATCTCCTAAGTATATCCAGACTTTAACTCCAATTTTGCCAAAAGTCGTATTTGCTTCTGCAAATCCATAATCAATATTCGCTCTAAGAGTATGCAGCGGGACTCTCCCTTCTCTATACCATTCAGTCCTGGCCATCTCT
>VGAU01000028.1 GCA_016870675.1 Actinomycetota bacterium
TATAGTCTTTATCCCGTCTTCTGTTAACCATCTTTAAATTACTATCTTTTTGTTTGTTTACAGTTTTGTTAACATTTTTAGATAATAATATCATATTTACTCCTTTTCTTTAAAATTTTATATTATAAAGCAAGATTACCTGAAATTAAGATTTATATTATTTTTTCCAGCATAGTCTTTAGCAAGTGATATAAACATTGAACCTCTATTCTTTTTAATTTTCCCGGTAAGATGTGTATACTTGATTATGCTTAAAAATATTCTTATCTGTTGCTCTGAAATCTTATCAACTATAGTACGAAATGCTCCCATGCTGTGGTTATCCTTAAGCTCTTCTGCTATTTCTTTAACCAGCAGCTCTTTTTCTCTGGACCTATATATTTTTGGTCCAGGATATTCCTCTACCCTGATGCTTTTAGGATATCTACCTTTTAGATCAATGCTTTTTTCTTTTCCAGAGTCCTCCGACTCTGTAAATTTGCATTTTCCCCTTTCTTTAAGGGATTCTTTTATTTTTCTCCTGATATCGTTAATATCCTCTTCATCTACTGCTGTATTTTCCTTTATTTCACCCCCAGAGTTTTCCACAACCCCTTCACTACTGGCTCTATTAACGTTATTTAAATTAGGATCATTAACGTTAGTATCATTAGGGTGACTTTTTTCCAGTTCTAGAAGTGACTTTTTTCCAGTTCTAGAACTGGAATTTTTCCAGTTCTGAAAATTCCCTAGCTCGGGTTTTAAAACATAAATTCTATTAGGATTGCCCTGTCCGACTCTTTTATCAAATATGAGTTTATATTTAACCAATGCTTTTTTGTATTTTATGACAGTTTTTTCATCTATTTTTAAAAGATTTAAAAGTTCTTTTAAACTAAAAACTAGATATATATATCCCTTTTCATCTTCCCATTCGTTTTTTATAGAGACATCTAATCTATCTCTTAAAATTGAATACATTAATTTAGCCCCCATAGACAAACCTTTATATATCGGATTTTTAAATAACGCTTTTGGAACTTGGTAGAACCTAAAGGTTACTTCTTCTCTTTTTTTATAAAACCTTTCTTGTGGGATAGTATTATATTCTTTGTTGTTTGATGAGTTAGTGTGATTACTGGAAGATAGTCCAGATTTTTTACTTGTATTTTCTCTATTGTCTCTTAAGTTATTCTCCCTCATTATGGGATTCCCTTTTAAAATCGTTATCTAATACAAAAAGCCCGGCATTATACCGAGCTTTCGCTACTTAAATAACTTTTATTTTCCTTCTGAAGGTAAGAGCTAAATCAATTGAATTACTTTCGGAATTTAATAAATCCTGTACTATATCTCTTGGATTTTTTAGGCATGCGCTAGGCGAATCGCCTCCGCCATTCGCCCCGAATCAGCTTAAATACTGGTTTTTGTACCACTGGTGACCTTTTATTTTATCTCTTTTATTCTCAAATTCAAGGGAGATTATAAAATCTTTATGCTTTTTAAAAGAGTTTAAATCACTGAAGCCTATTTTAATTCTACAGATTTAAACTCAATTGAGGATTCCTGTCTTTGAGATATTTTTCAATTACTTGTATAAAAGCATCGGCATCTTTTATATCGCTTACCAATTGGGTTTTTGATATATTATATATAGCCTGATATTCAAATTTATTTCTTTTTATTCTCAGTTTATCAAACTTAAATATTATAGCCTCAAAATCGTCTCCTAAGGTCCTTTTAACAGCTTCTATAATTCCTATATGCTGAAATTTATTTCCAGGTCTATAACCTTGAGACCTTATTAAAGCATTTGCTGCATGAAACATGGCATTATAAATAAGGGTAAGCGCAGCACCCTCATCATTTGCCATTATTATTTTTGCTGTCTCTAAATCTTTTTTAGCCCGCCTGATAAATCTATGAATCTGATCAATCCCTATTGCTTTTTCTTTTTTTAGTTTCCCTTCAGCTACAAGGTCCTTATAATTCAAAGTTTATTTCCTTTTAATACTATTTTTGGCCCCATCTTAATATTTGTAACAAAGCTATCGTTTTCATTTACTCGTTTTTCCCATTCCTCTTTTGAATAATAGATATAATTTATTTCACGGGAAATATCTTTTCTAAAATCATTTATTTTTGAGATAAAGCTATTCTCATTAAAAATACCTTCCCTGACTATAAGACAAAGATCAATATCTGAAAAAGCGTTTTCCTTTCCGGTTGCAAATGAGCCATAAATGAAGGCTGAAACTATCCCACCTGTTTCATTAATTATATTTCTTAGACTTCCCTTAATGCCAATGGTTTTAAAAATTATAGATTTTAATTCATTAAATAGCGGATAGTTTCTATTCAGGAAAAAATATTTCTGCTTCCCTCTGAATTGAGATACAAAAATACCTTCTTTCTCAAGTTTTGCCAGCTCTTTTGATAGATTACCGGGATCTTCTTCTAATACCGCAGCTATTTCCCTTAAGTACATTTCGCTATCTGTATTTGTAAAGAAATGCAGTAGTATTTTATTTCTAAGTCTTGATTTTGTAATTTCTAAAAAATTAATCATTGTTGTAATCACCTACAACTATTGTAGTAAATGTTAACAACAAAGGCAAAAGAATTTTTCAAAAAAATTTATGGTATCTGTGGCACACACTGGTATCTGTCAGATACCACTCTTTTTTTATTACTATTTTCATCTTTAGGACTTTGGTTTAATAATACATTCAGGTTTGATATAGAATCTTTATTTTCTTTAACTAAATTTTACTTATTAACATATTTAATATTTTCATAAAACATGGTATAAATCTTTTTGATAAAATACTTTATGTATATTATTATATAGTGAAAAGCGATGAAGCTCGCTTAATGCTTTAATGCTGATGGCTTCTATCTGTTGGTAGAAGCTTTTTTTATATCGGGTGCTAATTTAAAAACTGCGCGTATTTATCAGCAGAAATCGATATCGTAATAAGCTAAAAAGCAGAAAAGGAGCTACAATGAGAATTAAAAAAGTAAACGCAAACGAAATTTTAGACAGCCGTGGCAGCCCTACTATTGAAGCTACTGTTACTCTTGAAGATGGCTCAATTGGCTGGGCAGCAGTTCCCTCGGGAGCTTCAACCGGAACATATGAAGCTGTAGAGCTCCGGGATAATGATAAAAAAAGATATGATGGTAAAGGGGTGTTAAAGGCAGTTGAAAATGTAAATAGCAAAATTGCTCCAGCAGTTATTGGCCTTGATGCTTCTAACCAGGAAAAAATCGATGAGATAATGATTGAACTTGATGGAACAGAGAGCAAAGCTAATCTGGGGGCCAATGCTATTCTTTCTGTATCTTTAGCGATTGCCAGGGCTGAAGCAGTCTCAGAAAAAAAACCACTTTATTTATATCTTTCTAAATTCAACCCTGGCCATAATGGTAAATTTATTATGCCTATTACGCAGATGAATGTTATGAATGGGGGTAAACACGCAAATTGGTCAACTGATATCCAGGAATATTTGCTTATGCCAACCGGCGCAGATTCTGTCTCAGAAGCAATAAGAATGTGTTCTGAAATATATAATCAGATTAAAAAAATCCTGAAAGCCGGTGGTTATCCAACTAATGTTGGTGATGAAGGTGGATTTGCACCCGGATTTACCTCAAATGAAGAGCCTTTTCAGTTTATGTCCGAAGCAATAAAAAAAGCCGGCTATAACCTGGGTAGAGATATTAATTTTGGTATTGACCCGGCCTCATCAGAATTTTTTAAAAATGGAGTTTACAATTTAGCCAAAGAAGGCAGGGTAGTTTCCAGCAAAGAATTAGCAGAGTTTTATATAAATTTAAGGTCTAAATACCCTATTATTTCCATGGAGGATATATTTGCAGAGGATGACTGGGATGGATTTAGAGATTTTACCGCACTCTCAGATGGAAAAATACAGATTACAGGAGATGACCTTTATGTTACCAATATTAAGAGGTTGCAGAAAGGGATTGAGAATAAAACTACAAATTCAATACTTATAAAACTCAATCAAATAGGGACTTTAACTGAAACTATAAATACTGTTTTGATGGCTGTCCGAAATGAAATGTCGGCTGTAGTTTCCCATAGAAGTGGTGAAACAGAAGATTCATTTATTGCCGATTTTGTCGTAGCAATGGGAACAGGCCAGATTAAGACAGGAGCACCCTGCAGAAGCGAGAGAGTGGTTAAATATAATCGTCTGATGCAGATTGAAAGAGAACTTGGAAATGATGCAACTTATGCCAGATTTCCATTCAAATAGTGAGAAATTCAAAATAACTAAAATGAAATCTAAAGATATCTTTAAAAAAAATAACTCAAGATGAAGCCAATGCCCTGGAAAAAGCTTTAAGAAAAATTAGTGGAGAATAAGAAAGAAATGCCTTCTTATAAAATAAGTAAACCAGAAGATAATTTTAGAATTCCCAGAAATGTCTTTGCAATGGGCTGGGTCAGTTTTTTCAACGATCTGGCTTCCGAGATGGTATATCCTGTTGTGCCTATCTTTTTAACGAGTTTTCTGGGGGTCCCGGTTGCCATTGTGGGTTTTATTGAAGGTATTGCAGAATCAACATCTTCCATACTGAAAGTTTTTTCCGGATGGTTATCTGACAGATTTCAGAAAAGAAAGCCTTTTGTTGTTTCTGGTTATATACTTTCTACCTTTTCAAAAATAATCCTGGGACTGTCATATGTCTGGCCATCTGTACTTACAGCCCGTTTTCTTGATAGGTTTGGGAAAGGTATAAGAACATCGGCAAGAGATTCATTAATAACAGAGAGCAGCCCCGAAAATATAAGGGGGAAGTCTTTTGGATTTCACAGGGCTCTTGATACTCTTGGAGCAGTACTGGGACCTCTTGCGGCCATTTTATTTCTTGCAATATTTAACAATAATATAAGGCTTATCTTTTTTATAGCCTTTATACCGGGTTTTATTGGTATAATCCTTCTTATTATTTTTGTCCGTGAAAAAAGAAAAAAAGCTATAAGCTTTAGTGATTTAAAATTAAGATGGAGGGATGTCAATCCTTCTTTTAAGATATTCTTATTTATCAGCATAATTTTTTCTATTGGCAACAGCTCAGATGCCTTCCTTATTCTGAGGGCGCAGAACCTGGGAATGACAATTAAAATAACAATTTTTGCATATGTTCTTTTTAATATAACGTATGCTTTATTCTCCATTCCTGCTGGAATAATTGTGGATAAAATTGGTGCAAAAAGAGTACTGATTATCGGGTTCGTTGTTTTTGGTTTTGTATATTTCCTACTGGGACTTATAAATAAAAGTCTTTTTATATGGTTCCTGTTTCCTTTTTATGGAATTTATATGGCACTCACTGAAGGTGTCGGGAAGGCTTATATATCGCTTCTTGTGCCGCAGAAAAAATCAGGAACAGCTTTCGGAATTTACCAGACTTCTATAGGAATCTGCAGTTTCTTTTCTTCTATTATTGCAGGTGTTATGTGGAATTATATTAATGTCAGGGTCCCTTTTTTCTTTGGAAGTGTGACGGCGATAATTACTGCGGTACTTTTTATTGTACTGGGTAACAGGTTAAAAACTATAAGATAAGCTAATTTAAACCATAAAATTTATTCAAAATTAAAATATATTACTTCAATACCATTTTTAAAATTATTATTATCCAAATTTTATGAAATTTATAACTTTTAATTTTTTTATCCGGTAATCTAATCTATATAATCAACTTTCCCCAAACAATTATTAATTGACTACTGTCATTATAAATTGTATAATCCTTTAAAAATATGGTGATGGAGTTCACCTAAAACTGCCCAATGGGCTGATAACTCCTATCAAAATTTAATTTTTTAGATAGGAGTTTTTTTATGGTATTAGGGCCATTATATTTGGTTATAGACGGAGGATTGGGGTCTCTTCTAAGATATGATGTATCCGGAGTAATTCAAAAACAATCTTCAAGCTTATTCTCTTATGGAACTTTAGCGTTTAATATCATAGGAGCTGCATTCATAGGTTTTATGTGGGAACTATTCCAGAGCTTTACCAAATGATGATTTTAAAAAGCAATAAAGAAAATATTCTGTATTAAGAAAAATATAATGGGTATTAAAAAAAATATTAAAATATAATTATTTTAGAGGGAGGTAATCTGTGTCGGGTCAAATGTTAATAAGAATTATTCCTTTTATTGGCTCCGGGCTGTCGCTTATACTGGCAATAGTCTTTGCTGCCCTTGTAAGTAAGAAAAGCAGGGGCTCTAAAAGGATGGAGGAGATTTCTAATGCTATTTTTATCGGAAGCAGAGCGTACATGAACCAGCAGGCAAAGGTTATGAGTATATTTTTCGTAGTACTCGTTGCTATTCTTGGCGTTATGGTTAAGTTTGGATACCTTTATTTTGCATCAATTCCGGCTTTTGCTACCGGTATGGGTTTTAGCATCCTGATTGGCTATGTTGGAATGTGGATAGCAACCACATCAAATGCAAAGGTGACTAACGCCGCAAAAGAGAAGGGCCTCGGCGAAGCCATGAATATAGCAATAACAGCTGTTTCATCATCGGGATTAATTCTTGCGGCTGTTGTATTATTTTACACGGCTTTCTGGTTCAATATTCTTTTCTGGTGGTACGGGCAACATGCCGTGGATCTGGCTGATAACCTGCTAAGGGTTGTCAGTGTATCGGTAACCTTTACCATAGGTGCCAGCTTTGCAGCTTTCTTCATGAGGACAGGCGGCGGTATATTTACAAAAGCCGCTGACATGGGAGCAGATTATGTTGGAAAGGTTGAATCCGGGCTAAAGGAAGATGATTATAGAAATCCAGCGGCGATAGCAGATAATGTTGGAGATAACGTAGGAGATTGCGGTGGTATGAAAGCCGACAGCCTTGAATCATGGCTTGGCGCAATTGTTGCCGCTCAGTTTCTGGGTTTTCTTGCGTTTAGAAATTTAGCTCCCATGGTAAACAGTGTTCTTTTACCAATGCTTATCTCAACCGCAGGGGCAATCGCATCTATTATAGCAATCTTTGTAATTAAGCTTATTATAAGAAGGTACAGGGAAAATGCCACGGTAAGCCTTCTTACCGCAACAACGCTATCAGGACTTCTTATTACAGTTGCAGGAATTATAATAATGTCCTATTTTATAATAAGATACACCATGGGCAAAGAATACAATTTCCTCTTTTATGCTTCAACCGGTGGAATAGTAACAGGATTTCTAATAGGGCTTTTTACGCTTCTTTACACTGATTCAAGATACAGACCTACAAGGAAAATAATGTTTAGCGCTAAAAGCGGCCCTGCAACCTACGTTGTAAATGGCCTTGCATACGGTATGGAATCAACAATACTTCCTGCTCTAACTGTAATAGGCGCTATGATTTTTAGCTTCTATATTTCAGGAGGGCTGGCTAATTTTCAGATGGGCCTTTATGGAGTTGCCATAGCTGCAGTTGGCATGCTTGCAACAGCGCCCTTCGTCGTAACAATCGACGTGTACGGGCCCATATCTGATAATGCCGGGGGTATTGCAGAAATGGCAGAGCTCCCGCCGGAGGTAAGAAAAACTACAGACAAGCTTGATGCTGTTGGAAACACAACAGCAGCAATCGGAAAAGGTATACTGATTGGAAGCGCTGCGGTAACTGCACTTGCACTCGGTCAGGCATATTTTTCACAGGTTGAACTTCTTGAAGCAGGCATGACTCTTGACTTTATAAAGGACCCGAGGATTCTTGCAGGGCTGTTTATAGGGGTTGAAAACAGTTAAGAATTGTATTGACAAATTTACCCAGGTGTATTATTTTATCCCTGTAAAGGATAATATGAAACTATCTACCTGGGCAAAAAAACAAGGGATTTCCTATAAAACAGCCTGGAGGTTATGGAAAACAGGGAAGTTGCCTCTGCCGGCAGAGCAGCTGGCAACAGGAACAATTATTGTTAAAGAGGAGGCGACAGCTTATGAAACCACACTATCTTCAGCAGTTCTTTATGCTCGTGTTTCATCTCCTGACCAAAAGCAAGATTTAGACAGGCAACTATCAAGATTGGTGGAATATGCAACTTCCCAGGGATTACAGGTTATATCAGCAATAAAAGAGGTAGGAAGCGGACTGAACGGCAAAAGGCCGAAGCTTTTATCCATTTTAAGGAATCGGGATGTAAGAATAGTGGCAGTAGAGCACAAGGATAGATTGGTTAGGTTTGGCTTTGAATATTTGGAAGCACTCTTTAAAGCTTCTGGCAGAAGAATAGTAGTAATTGATGAGAGTGAAATGAAAGATGATTTAGTTCAGGATATGATAGATGTATTAACTTCTTTTTGCGCGAGATTATATGGCAGGCGGTCAGCAAAAAACAAAGCAAAAAGAGCAATAAAAGAGATTGAAAAATGCTAGTCCAACAAAGCTATCGTTATGAATTAAAGCCAAACAACAAACAGAAGACCTTACTTGCAAAGCATGCAGGAACAGCTCGGTTTGCTTATAATTGGGGGTTGGCTCGTAGAATAGAGGAATACAAAAATACAGGCAAATCAAGCAATGCAATTGAACAACATCGCCAGTTGAATGTGTTAAAGAAAACAGAATTTCCCTGGATGTATGAAGTATCCAAATGTGCACCACAAGAGTCATTGCATAATTTAGACCGGGCCTTCAACAACTTCTATCATGGCTTAAAATCAGGAAAAAGAGTAGGATTCCCCAAATTCAAGAAAAAAGGCAAATATAATTCATTTCGGCTTACTGGTTCAATCCATATCTTTGAAAGTTCAGTAAAACTTCCCAGAATAGGGATAATTCGTACCAAAGAGAGGACAGATGTTAAGGGGAGTATCCTTTCAGCAGCAGTCTCCAGGAAAGCAGATCGTTGGTTTGTCTCTTTTTCTATAGAGAGAGAGCGAAAAAAGCATAAGGTTGCAGAGAATTCAGCTAAAGGAATTGACGTTGGCATAAACTGTTTTGCCGTTACCTCCGATGGAGAAAGGATAGAATCACCAGGACCTTTAGACAATGCATTAAAACTTCTAAAACGAAGGTCAAAACAACATTCAAAGAAAAAGATAGGTTCGGCCAATAGAAAGAAATCAGCTTTGCGCTTAGCGCGTCTCCATTGTAGTATTAAAAACAGGCGCAATGATTTTCTGCATAAGGTCTCAACTCAGTTGGCGAAAACTAAGCCGGTAATTGTAATCGAAGACCTTAATATTCGGGGAATGATGCGGAATGGACATTTATCCAGAAAGATTGGCGATGCAGGATGGAGCAAATTTATGAATATGCTCAGTTACAAGACAGAATGGTATGGTTCATATTTGTTAAGAGTGCCAAGATTTTATCCATCTTCAAAGATGTGTTCCAGATGTAAAACAATTAAGGAAAACTTCAATCTGTCAGAAAGGATATACAGGTGCGAGAAGTGTGGATTAGTAATTGACCGCGATGAAAATGCAGCAATAAATCTAAAACATTATATTACCGGAAGTTCTCCGGGAATTTACGCCTGTGGAGATACCTCTGGCGGCGGAACGTAAGAAATCTTGCGGTCTACGAGTCATGTATCATTGAAGCAGGAAGCAGACGCCAAATCTTCCTCTGTAATATTTGGGTAAGTTCTGTGGAACGGTATAATAATGATTGAATAATTATGGTACTTAATTGTGCAGCATAATGAACATTAAGTGACTTTAATTATTCATGCTATATCATATATTTTAGAGTATATAAACTATTTTAGGAGAAAAATGGACGAATTATTATTCCAAAACCCGTGGTGGAAAGATAAAAAAAATATTGAAAATGATATAAATATTAAAAAATTAAAGAAATGTAAATATACCTATAAGCCTCAATTATTTAAGGCCGCTGATCTTAGAAGCGGTGCAGTCTATACGCTCAGAGGGGCAAGGCAGGTTGATAAAACAACATTGGTAAAATTAATAATAAAAGATTTACTTGGCAGAAATGTCAATCCTAGAAATGTCTTTTATTACTCTATGGATTTAGTAAAGGATGATAAAGAACTCTTTGAAATATTTGTATCCTGGAATCAAACCATTAAAGGAGATAGTAAGAGAAAATATATTTTTTTTGATGAGGCAACTTTTGTAAAAAACTGGGAAAAATCAATAAAACATATTGTTGATACTTTTGGGCTGGAAAGTAAAACTTTTATTCTAACAGGTTCATCAGCTATTGACCTGAGAAAAGGGTCTGAACGCCTTCCTAGAAGAAGGGGGGTATCCAATCCTGACAGATTACTGCTGCCCTTATCTTTTAAAGAATTCTGCAATCTTACTGGACTGGAAGTTATTCCAGGACATGAGAATATTATTAGTTTTGATTCAATTATAAAAGATATTCCTGAACTGAAAATTTACCAAAATGAACTAAATCTATATTTAGATAAATATCTTATTTGCGGAGGATTCTTGGAATCAATTAACTCACTCTTTGGTAATAATTTAATAAACTAAGAGACAGTTGAAAGGTATATTTCTGTAATATTCAGTGAAATTGAAAAAGTTAGAAAATCAAGAGTAATTTCAAAAAATATCCTCTCTTCTGTAATAGATTCACTTGGTAGCACTATTAGCTGGAACAAGCTTGCAAAAAAATCTGGCAATATTTCTACTAACACTTTGATTGATTATATTATTACCTTTTCTGATTCTTTTACCTTATATTATCTTGAACATTTTGATAAAAACAAATTAACAGGAAACCCGGCAAAAGAAAAAAAGCTGTATTTCTTTGACCCATTTTATTATTACATAATCTCAAGGATCATTAATTTACCTTACACAAAAATTGATAAATCTACTCTTATAGAAAGTCTAGTAGGAGCGCATTTAATTAGAAATTTTGAGCAGGGTATTTATCAAGGATTTTCT
This sequence comes from Actinomycetota bacterium, assembly GCA_016870675.1. Taxonomy (GTDB): domain Bacteria; phylum Actinomycetota; class Humimicrobiia; order Humimicrobiales; family Humimicrobiaceae; genus Hydromicrobium. The sequence goes on from VGAU01000028.1 coordinate 10,902, forward strand.
AATATTGAAAAAATATTTTACTGGAAATCCGCCAAAGGTAAGGAGATAGATTTTATATTAAGTAACTCTAAGAATAATATCATACCCATTGAAGTTAAATACCAGAATATAATAAATCCCATAGATTATATAACCATTAAAAAATCATTTAAAAAAGGAATAGTTGTTTCTAAAAATACTTTCTCCATTGGGGAAAATATTGTCATATTACCTGCTTCCTCTTTCCTCTACTTACTGAATTAAAAATAATTATATTTAGATATTCTATTACCTTCATCCTAAATTATAATATTTATGTCATTCTTCAATAGCATTGCACTACTGTTTAGGCACAATTAGACTGGTCATTTGGTATTATATCCAACTTTGAATAAATTAACATCAGGGTTAAATCCGGATTAGCATAAAATTTTATGCATAAAAATAGCAGCAGCGATGAAAAAATCCGGAGTTAATATATTTGGAGATAGCCGGCTGGAAAACTTGAGGAAATTAAGAAATTTTTATGGGAAGGGACAGCAACTTATGATGCTTAGAAGTCCCATGCCAAGTGAAACTAGCGAGTTAGTTGAAATTTGTGATATTAGCTTGAATACCCAGTTGGAAGTGGTAAGAGTAATAGCGGAGATCTGCCAGAAGAAAAAAATAAAACACCGTATAATAGTTATGGTTGAAACAGATGACCAGAGGGAAGGGCTGCTTCCAGGAGAGGTAGTGGATTTTTGCAGGCAGGTTGTAGATAACTACAGGTCTATTGAATTATACGGATTGGGGACTAATGCAAGATGTGTTACCAAAAATGGTCCTGCTCCAGAAAGTTTAAAGATGCTTAAAGATTTGTGGGAAGAGGTTATGAAAGTTACTGGCAGGAGTATACCAATTATTTCAGGTGGGAACTCAAGTGTCTGGAATTTAATTGAAAAAGGTACAATTCCCGGGGGAATTAATCAGGTGAGAATAGGGGAGGCTATACTTCTGGGACATGATACGGTAAATTATAGGCCTATTAAAGGAGCTTTTGCCGACTGCTTTCTTCTTGAAGCAGAGATAATAGAGGTAAAAAGAAAAGATGGTAAAGTGTATAAAGTTATTTTGGCTTTAGGACTCCAGGATGTGGGTAGTAAGAATATTTATTGCTGTAGTCCTGGTTTATATATTATGGGTCAAAGCAGTGACCATACTATTTTAGGGATAGAAGAAGATAAATTTAGGAAATCCAGGTATGGTTATTTAAATTTGGAGGCTGGCAGTATAATTTCTTTTAATCTTAATTATTTTGGTCTGCTGTCCTGCATGACCTCTCCTTTTATTAAAAAGAGTTATATAGAAGGGTAAGGTATGAAAGATCTTAAGAATCTATTTGGTACCGATGGCATAAGAGGAGTGGCAGAAACAAAAACCATGGACATGGTAAACGAAGCAATAGGAGAGCTATCTAAAGTAATTGAAGAGTGTGACAGTAATTTAATTTGATAGGTATTACTACCACAGTATTAAAAATAATTATTTTAATAATGATAGAAAATGATTATACAGCAAGTCATTCAGATAATTTATTCCATTTTTTATAGCTCCTTCAATATGTGCATCTTCTTTCAATTTGGAAACCACAATCTTTGGTTTAAACGGAGTGATACTGTAGATTTCCCTTTTTAATTTATCAATGAATTTATTCCCGAGTTTTAGTATATCGCCATTTATAACTATTATTTCTGTATCAATAATTGAAATAATCGAAGCTATTCCTATAGCTAAAACCTTAATTGTATTATTATCAATTAAATCTTTTATAATGTCTTTTACAAAATTATCTGAAGTATCATTGTAATAATCACAAATAATATCAAAATTAATTTTGTTGTTTTTTTCAAGTTTTATTAATTTCTCTTTT